>CANGUP010000066.1 GCA_947457105.1 Flavobacteriaceae bacterium | reverse complement strand
TTGAATATAGTGATTGCTGAATTTAAATCATTGTGAATTAAAGAATAAAAAGCTCCATTAGAAGTTCTTGGCAATAATTCAGTCGTTTCTATAACTCTATCAGATAAAATACCTGCTAACGCATTATCATCTTTAGGATTTGTTGAAAAATAAGATAGAATTTTTATGTGGCATAAAGCTCTATAAGTAAGTGCTTCTGCTTTGATTCTTTTAATTTTTTCAACCTCTACAGGATCTGCTGGTGCAAGTGTATTTGCAGCGTTAATAACTCTATTAATTCTTGCTAAAGCAAAATAATTCATATTCCAGATAGAGGTAGCACCACCATTGTTTGGTAAAATATTGAAAATATAATCGGTATTTATTCCTTGACCTCCATTATTAAAACCAGGAGCTGCCTCATCTGTCATTACAGATGGAAAAACATACTCTTCTCTATTTGTCAGAATCACAAGAGCATTGTTTAAAAGTCTATCCAAATCTGTACTAGTTCTCAATGCTATTTCCTCATCCCTTGTACCAGGTGTATAAGGCTCTAGCAAATCATTATCACAACTAACGAAGAGTGATAATGAACATATCAACAAAAATAATTTTTTCATAATTTAATTTTTTTTAAAATTTAACATCCAAGCCAAAAGTTATAATTCTAGCAGTAGGGTATTGATAAACATCTTCTAATCTATCACTTTCAGCATCAAAACCTTTCCATTTAGTGATTGTGAATAAATTTTCAGCTGTAACATTAAAAGACAAATCTTTAAAGAAAGTATCTTTTAAATATTTATTTGGTAATCTGTAACCTACTTGTAAATTTCTTAATCTAATGTAAGAAGCATCACGTAAAAAACGATCTGAATTTTCTTGTAAAGCATTACTTGCATCTAAAGCAGGAATGTCTGTATTAGTATTTGTTGGAGTCCAAGCGTTCAATAATTCATTTGAAACATTAAACTGACCTATCTGGTTGGTTGAACTATCTAAAGCATTTAGATAATCGAAATCATAACGAACGACATCAAATACATAAGAAAACAAAGTAGAAACAAATAAACCTTTATAATCAAAATCAAAACCAAAACCTCCTTGGTATTTAGGAATAAAGTTTTTACCTACAGCTCTTCTGTCTGAAGCAGTTGGAGTAGTAGTAATATTACCATTGATGTCAAGATATTGCATTTCACCATTAGTAGGATTTACACCAGCATAACGATATAAGAATGGTTGATAAGTTGGTTGACCATTTCTATGCACATAAGTAATACCATTAGCAGAAGTAACAAATATTTCGCCAGTATCATTTTCAATATCATCAATATAATTTTTATTTGTTGAGCCATTACCTCTTAAAGTCAACGTCATGTTGTCAGTTTTAATAACATCAACTTGTAAATTTAACTCAAGACCTTTATTAAATACCGTAGCTTCAGTGTTTCTTGTAAGATTGTTTGCTCCAGAAGCAGCAGAAATTGGTGCTGATAAAAACTGATCTGTTGTTGCTCTACTATAATAATCAACGTTAGCTCTAAGTCTAGATTTGAACATTTCTAAGTCTAAACCAATATTATATGTTTTTGTTGTTTCCCATCTTAAATCTGGATAACCTAAATTTAAACCTTGTGATGGGTTTCCATTATAAGCATTACCTGCACCCGTCAATGTAGAATATGTAGTAGCAAATTTAGGTGGATTAATCCCTGTAAAAATAGTACCATCTTCAAGTCTTTGGTTACCAATTGTTCCTAAAGATCCTCTTAGTTTCAATACATTCAACTTACTGAAATCTTTTAAGAATTCATCTAAATTAACTCTTCCACCAATTGAAAAGAAATTTCCAGCTTGACGCTCTTTAATAAATCTTGAAGACCAATCTCTTCTTGCAGAAATAGCAATACCGAACTTACTATCAAAATCGTAATCTAAAGATCCGAAATAAGAAATTAAATCATTTCTCAATCTAGTTGCAACAACATTTGTTGGAACATATAAATCATTTGCAGCAGTATCATTGATAAAACCTACACCAGAGTTAAATTCCCAAACTATTGGATCTAAACCATTTCTTCTCTGTGAGTCTGAAGCCAATTGAGCAAAATTGTATTCACCGTTGATACTAGCATTGAATGAATGTTTTTTAATTTTCTTATCAAAACGAGCGTATAGCAAGTTAGAGAAATTAAACTCTCTTCTATTTCCAATATCATCAAAACCATTAAAATTACCACCCGCAAGTGACGATACACCAGGAGTACCAGAGAAAAATAATGAATTCCAGTTGTTTGGAAATTGAGCCGTCAATGTTCTAGTATTAATAAGTAAACCACCATTTCTTATACCTACAACAACATTCTTAGCTAATTTATAATTCAAATCAGAACTTACATCAACTCTTGCTTCTTCAATGTAATTTCTAAATGTTGCAGCATTATCCAATAATAAGATAGGTGTTGACAAGAAACCAGGTGTATTATTAAAATACTCCCAAGCAGAATCTGAACCTGTATAAATATCTGGAGATATGTATGGAGCACCTAAAAATGCACCCGTAACAAAGTTTCTATTAATAGCTCCACCACCTAAGTTAGTTGGCTCGTTATTTTTTGTAAAACCTACAGCAGTATTTAAAAGGAATTTAACTTTATCATTAGCCGATTTTCCATTTAAATTATTTCTAACTGTAAATCTTTTCAAATCTGAGTTAGGCAATAATCCATCCTGATCAGTAAAACTTACAGAGGTAAAAGTACCAATATTTTTATTAGTATTTTCAATACTTAAGTTATGATTGATAGTATTTGAAGGAGAAAAGAAAACTTTAGTCCAATCAGTATTAATGTTATAAGCTGCAATTTCTGCAGGAGTTAAAGTTGAACCCAATCCAACACCTTTGATAGATTCTAAAGTTAACAACTCTCTTGCATTTGCATAAGTAAATCCTGGTTTTTGTAATTCAGAAACACCATATTGCGTGCTGTATCTGAAAGTAGTTTTAGCATCACCAAAACCTCCTTTTTTAGTTTTAATTACAATAACACCATTAGAACCTCTTGACCCGTATTCAGCAATAGCTGCAGCATCTTTAAGTACCTCAGCAGATGCAATATCATTAGGATTCAAATTTCTAAATGCATCATTGTAAGAAGGAAAACCATCAATTACATAAAGTGGATCTGAACTACCTGTTACAGTACCTAATCCTCTAATTAAAACTGTTGGCGCAGAACCAGGTTGCCCTGAACCAGATGTAATGTTAACACCCGCAAGTTGACCTTGCAAAGTACTAATTGCATTGACATTTGGTCTGTTTTCAATAGTTTTTGCATTAACAATTGAAGATGCAACAACAGCATTTTTTTTGGTAACTGTTCGATACCCTTGTGTTATTACTACTTCATCAAGAACTTTAGCATTTTCTTTTAAGGACACATTATAGCTGTTAGCAGCACCAACTGTTACAGACTTGTTGTCAAACCCTAGAAATGAAAACACTAAAACATCTCCAGCCTTTGCTTTGATAGCATATTTACCATCGGCATCAGCTGATACACCACCTTTTGTTGTTCCTTTAATAACAACATTAGCACCAGGCAAAGGTAACTTACCATCGGTAATTGTACCTGTTACAGTTTTCTCTTGTGCAAACGAAAACTGCATTGATAACGCTACTAAAAGCGTAAAAATCCATTTGAACTTCGATCTCATATTAAATTTATTTGAGTTAGTTATTCCGCAAACTTCTTAATAATTTCTTAAATAAACAAATAATACTTCGGAATATTACAATTTATTTTTGTTAAATTTTTTAAGCGGTTTACTAACATTGTGATTGTAACACATTATTATGATACAGAATTATGCAAAAGGTTGCGTTAAAATTTATATTTTTATCAAAATTAATTTTATGTTAAGTTTAAGATATTCTGAATTAACCCATGAATGTGGAACAGACGAAGCCGGAAGAGGTTGTTTAGCTGGACCTGTAACTGCTGCTGCTATTATTCTTCCTGATAACTTTCAATTAGATTTATTAAACGACTCCAAACAATTATCTGAAAAGGTTAGAGAAAAATTAAAGCCCATTATTGAAGAAAAAGCAATATCATTTGCTATTACTCATTTAGAACCAATAATTATTGACCAAATAAATATTTTAAACGCTTCAATAAAAGCCATGCAAGAATGCATTACTAAGTTAAATCCTATACCTAGTTATATAATAGTAGACGGAAATAGATTTAAACCTATCAACAAAATCCCATACAGCACTATTGTAAAAGGCGATTCTAAATATATGAGCATTGCAGCGGCTTCGGTTTTGGCAAAAACTTACAGAGATGAATATATGGATAAAATACACGAAGAATTTCCAATGTATAATTGGAAACAAAATAAAGGTTATCCAACTAAAGAACATAGAGAAGCTATTAGAAAATATGGCGCAACTAAATATCACCGTATGAGCTTTAGATTGTTACCAGAACAACTTTCTTTTGATTTTTGATTGAGGATGAGGATTGAGGATTTTGAATTAGCAGTTTGCTGATTCAAATAATTTTGAGAAATGTTTTAGAATTTTTCCTTTTACTTCTTCCTCATCAACACTTTCGACACCAAGTTCAACTTGCAATGATGTAACAGCTTTTCCTTTTATACCACATGGAATGATATTGTCGAAATACCCCAAATTAGCGTTTACATTTAAGGCAAAACCATGCATGGTAACCCATCTACTTGCTCGAACACCCATAGCGCAAATTTTTCTAGCAAATGGAGTTCCAACGTCTAACCATACTCCTGTTTCGCCTGTACTTCTTGTTGCTGTAATATTGTATTCGGCTAAGGTTAGAATTATTACTTCTTCTAGAAATCGTAAATACTTATGAATATCGGTAAAAAAATTTTCTAAATCTAAAATTGGGTACCCTACTATTTGACCTGGTCCGTGATAAGTAATATCTCCTCCTCTATTTATTTTGTAAAAAGTAGCTCCTTTATCTTGAAGTTGTTTTTCTGATAAAAGCAAATTAGATATGTCTCCACTTTTACCTAATGTATAAACATGAGGATGTTCTACAAACAAAAAATAATTTGGTGTTTCAACAAAAGTATTTTCTTTTCTGTTTTGAATTTTAACATCAACAATTCCTTTAAAAAGTTCTTCTTGATAATCCCAAGTTTCTTTGTAATCTTTTTTACCTAAATCTTGAATCTTTATTTTTTTATTTATCATAACTATTCAAAAACTATATCAAAACTAAGTTTGTCTGGATTTTCCATATAATCTTTCAAAGGATATTCTATGGTAATTGTTTTTCTATCTTCACTGTAAAGAGCGTTTTCTATAGAAACTTTTTTTACTGCTTTTGGAAATTGGTAAACTATTTTAAAATTGGATTGGTCATAAAACATATTTAATGATTCTGTCATTTTAGCTCCCAAATCATCTTCTGAACCTTCCTCTACCTCTTCAGTAACCTCTTTTTTCTTTTCAACTTTCGCTACTGTTTTTTTGAACGTTTTGCCATCATAAAAAAAACTTGTAGAAGAATTATCTTCTAAAGCATCTGGAGCCATTCCCATTCCACCAGAATTTTGACCTGTAGGTGAAATAGATTTCATAGATTCAACTGGAGACATTACATCTTGAAGTTCAGAAATTGAATTGAATTCTGTAAACATGCTGTAATTCATTATTCCTTTTTCTTCATCAATAATTGTTCTCACACTAAAGCGCTCCATATTTTTAATTTTGGCTTGCTCTTCTGGAGATAATTTGGCAATACTATCTTGTTTACTCGCAAACATTTCTTTGAAAGTAAAAGTACTATCAACAACTTTTTTGTTTTTTCTGTTTACTGTTTCTTTTTTATTTTTTTTTGCATCATCTTCACCATCGCTTTTAAATGCGTTACCTAACATAGACATCATTTTAGTTCCGTCAATATCGTAAGTGAATTTACCCGAACCATTGTCATTGATGATCATTTTTTCTGTAATGGTACAACTTGTTAAAGTTAACATTAGAAGCAGTGCAAAAAGCAATTTTATAGTTCTCCTCATTAGTTTAATTTATTTTACAAATATACAAAAAGTTTACAATCTAGCCCTGATAGGAATGGCATCCTTTTTTCTCTCATTTAAAAAAAAACGAGTGAAAAAAGATAGAATGGATAGCAGGAAAATGGATTAGAAATAAAGCCCAAACCATTCGCTGAAAAAAAATATTCATTATGCAGTCGCAGTTAGCAGTAGTTAAGTGACAATACTAACTTTATTAATAATTATTTAAGAATCAACTAAACTTTTAAACTTTTAAACTTTTAAACTTTTAAACTAATACCTATCTTTGCACGCTTAAATACAATACTATGCAACTTTCAGAACAAGAAATCATTAGAAGAGAAAAACTTAATGCTTTACGCACTCTTGGTATTAACCCTTATCCAGCGGATTTATATCCTGTAAATACTACTTCTAAACAGGTGAAGGAAAATTTTGAAGAAGGCAAGAAGGTTAATGTTGCTGGACGATTGATGAGTGTTCGTGATCAAGGTAAAGCTTGTTTTGCCGAATTACAAGATAGCGATGGCAGAATTCAATTGTATTTTAATAGAGATATGTTGTGTTTGGGCGAAGACAAAACACTTTACAATCAAGTTTTTAAAAAATTGACCGATTTAGGTGATTTTATTGGTGTTGAAGGAGAATTATTCATGACTAAAGTTGGTGCTCAATGTATAAGAGTTGATAATTTCACATTCTTGAGTAAAACTTTACGTCCGTTGCCTTTGCCAAAAGTTGATGAAGACGGAAAAGTGCATGACGCCTTTAATGATGCTGAGTTGCGTTATAGAATGCGTTATGTTGATTTGGTTGTAAACCCAAATGTGAAAGAGGTTTTTGTAAAAAGAACGAAACTTTTTACTGCAATGAGAAACTTTTTCAATAACGCAGGTTACATGGAAGTTGAAACACCCATTTTACAAGCAATTCCTGGTGGTGCTGCGGCAAGACCTTTTATTTCACATCATAATGCTTTGGATATTCCATTATATTTGAGAATTGCTAACGAATTATATCTTAAAAGATTGATCGTTGGTGGTTTTGATGGTGTTTATGAATTCTCGAAAAACTTCAGAAATGAAGGTATGGATAGAACGCATAATCCAGAATTTACCGCAATGGAAATTTATGTAGCTTACAAAGACTACAAATGGATGATGGAGTTTACAGAAAATTTATTAGAATATTGTGCAAATGAGGTAAACGGAACAACTGATGCGACTTTTGGAGAACATAAAGTAAATTTCAAAGCACCTTATGCAAGAGTTACAATGACTGATGCAATTAAAAACTTTACAGGTTTTGATATTTCAGGAAAAACCGAAGCTGAACTTTTTGAAGCTGCAAAATCAATGGGAATTGAAGTTGATGCTACAATGGGTAAAGGAAAATTAATTGATGAAATTTTTGGAGCTAAATGTGAAGGAAATTTTATTCAACCTACTTTTATTACTGATTATCCAAAAGAAATGTCTCCGTTGTGTAAATCACATAGAGAGAACCCTGAATTGACAGAGCGTTTTGAGTTAATGGTTTGTGGAAAAGAAATTGCCAATGCTTATTCAGAATTGAATGATCCTATTGACCAACGTGAACGTTTTGAAGCACAAATGGCTTTAAGTGAAAAAGGTGATGATGAAGCTAATGGAATTATTGATGAAGACTTTTTAAGAGCTTTAGAATATGGTATGCCACCAACTTCTGGATTGGGAATTGGAATGGATAGATTACTTATGTTTTTAACCAATAATCCTTCTATTCAAGAAGTTCTTTTCTTTCCTCAAATGCGACCAGAAAAGAAACAAGTTGAATTGACGGAAGATGAGAAATGGATTATTGAACTTTTGAAAGCTGAAAACAATCAACCAATTGCGCAACTAAAAGAGAAATCTGCTTTAAGTGGAAAAAAATGGGATGCTGCCATGAAAGGTTTATCAAAACATGGTTTAACAAAAGTTATTGTGGATGGTGAAAACAAAACTGTTGAATTGAAATCATAATTTTTTTTTATCGTTTGTATCGATTTTTAAAAAAAATTATTAAATTCGCTTTTCAACAAATTAATTTAAAAAAGATTATGAAAAGAATTATCGCAATATTCACATTTTTTTTAGCATTTAGTTTTAATGCAAATGCTCAAGAAGCAAAAGTTTTATCTACTAACAACACTAGTGTTGAAAAAAGCTCTAAAGAGCTTCTTTTAGATCAAGTTTCGCAACTTTCTAAAATAGTTAAGATTGAAGAAAGTCTTAAAAATGATTTAACCAATTTGCTTCACATGAGAAATGAAGATATGGCAAACTCTAAAAGTGAAGATGAGAAAAAAGCAGTTTTTGAAAGATATACTTCAAAATTATTAAGTGCTTTCAATGAGGAACAAATTGAAACTTTAAAGAAAGAAAAAGAATTATTCAACAGATTAACTCAGTTTTCTAGCAAATAATATTATAATAAAATAAAAAATAGGCGATTCAATTGAATCGCCTATTTTTTTTTATAAACTATAGTTGAGATTTACACTCCAACGATGATTGGCAACAACGTTACCTCCTGTAAGGTTTTGGTTTATAGGTAGCATAATATTTGCTCCAAATGAAAATTTCTTTTTACCCATTTCAAATCCAAATTTACCCATAAAAATATCGCCAGAAGTATTTCTAACTTTTTGATTATGTTGATAATTAGTTTCAAAAACTTCACCAGCTATTCCCAATTGTGGAACAACTGAAACCTTTGAAGTTTCATATACCCAAAACAATGTTGACGCATAATTAAACTGATTTCCAAAACGATAATTTTTTTGATTCTCCGTTTTTATCACATAGTTCAACATTGAATTCAATCCGAATTTTTTTCTTTTTATAACATACTCTGTAGCTATAAGATAATCCCATGCCCCAGTTCCAACTTGATAACTTGGATTAACACTTCCGTTATTAGATTCGTCAAATTTTCCAACTGGAATTTTCAATCCACCACCAATTTGAAGTTTATGAATAAAAACTGTGCTATCTTTATGTGTTTGATATAAATCATACATTCCTAAAAGAGTAACATCTCCCAATCCAGAAATTTCATCACTCCCTAAAGCAGTTTCTCTATTGTGAAAATGATAAGGAATTAAAGCTGAAACTTGTACTTTTTTAACAATTGGAATTCTTGCCCAAACTTGAATTGTATTGAAATTCTCATCATACCAAGGCGAGTTACTATATAAACCATTAGTACTTTTATAACTTTGGTTGAAATATCTAATTCCAACAAAATTGGAATTTAACATAGAAGAAAACCCCATACTACCTCCACTTGCCGAGCAACCACATGCGTCACAATCGTCATCAACTTTAATAAAACTGCTAAATTTAGAATAGTTATAACTTATTGGTATAGTATCTTTAGTAATCGCAAAACTAAATTGTATAGATAAAACTAAAAGTAAAATATGTTTTTTCATAATGTTAGTATTCTGCAAATTTAGGATTCGTTAAAAACTCATTATCCGTTAATGTCTTTAAGAAAGCAATAAGTTTAGTTTTCTCGCTTGAAGATAAGGAAATTCCTAAAACACCTGAATTATTTAAACTAGCATCTAAAGTTGTTGAATTAACAACACCTGATGAATAATGATCTAAAACAGCTTCTAGTGTAAAAAATCTTCCGTCGTGCATATAAGGAGCTGTTTTTTCAATATTTCTTAAACTTGGTACTTTAAATTTATGCATGTCCTGTGGAAGTTCTGTAACTCTATATCTACCCACATCATTAATAGAGGGATTTACTGGCAAACCATTATTTCTAAATGAATTGTCAGTAAAAATATCTGTAGCATGACAAGAAGCACATTTTTGATTAAAAATAGCATATCCATCCAATTCATTTGCTGTTAAATTTCCTCCTTGTTCATTTCTTCTATATTTATCAAATCTAGAATTGGAAGAAACTAACAGAATTTGAAATTGAGCTAATGCTTTCAACATATTTTCAGAATTAATCTCACCATTTGAAAAAGCTTGCTTATATAATTTTTTATAAGCTGCATCATTTTTCATCATATTGATTGCATTCTCAAAATTTCCATGCATTTCAATTTCGCTTGTGAGAGGGATTATAGGTTGCAAATCTAAATGTGTCGCCGCTCCATCCCACATAAAAGTAGTTTGAAAAACCATATTTTGAATTGGCGGAGCATTTCTTGTTCCTATAGCATTACCTACTCCATGGCTAAAAGTATGACCGTGATGTGTAAAAGCATCTTCTTGAATATGACAAAAACCACAAGAAACTATCCCATCTGAGGATAATCGACCGTCATAAAATAGTTTTTTTCCCAATTCAAATCCTTTTTCTGTTAAAGGATTATTAGCAAAATTATAATTAGCAGCAGGAAAATTACTTGGTATTTGAAAATCTATAGGTATATTTTGATATTCATCAGAATCGTCAGAAGAGCAACTCCAAAGAATAGGAAAAATGAGCAACAATAAAATTTTTGTTTTCATTTTAATAAGGTTTAAAAAAAGCCGTTAACTGTTTAAAGCTAACAGCTTTTATAATTATTTAGTCGTTGTGAACATGATGAACTTCAAACATATTAGCCAAATTAGCTGTAGCTAAAGCTAATTTTGAACCTCCCATAATTGTAGCTCCTTGTGATAAATTTATCTTATTAGTTCCATCTAATAAATGTTTTAAATCTGCCATAATATGCACTTGAGGAGTTATATTTGTTCTAACCAATGCATTATCAGGGAAGTTCATTGAAATTGTAGCGTAATTGTAATCTGTACCTGTTTGACCTGTGTGAAGTTTAAAATTAGTATCAGTAGTTACTGTAGAAGAAGTGAAAGTTCCTTCAAAAGCAACAAATTTATAACCAGCACTCCAAGACCACATCATACCTGCATTTTGAGCAGTAGTTAGGAAATTACCTTGACCAGTCGCTCCTAAATCAAATTGAGCCTTATCTACGCCAATTCCGTAAGAAATGCTCTTATAATTTCCTGCAGGAATATTAGGAATTGTTAATAAAGTAGAGGCTGGAGTTAATTCATCAATGATAAAATAACTTTCCGCTTTTGGCACCGTATAGGTTGTCCCATCAACTTTTGTTAATACAATATTACTTACTATATATTTGACTTTATTTGCTTTAATAACTTCACCATTTGAGTTTGTGTAGGCTGTATTTGCTGCAAAATCTGCGGAACCATAAACATTGTCAAACTCTAACTTCAAGCTTCCTTGACCAGTTACAGTATCATTGTTATCATCATCGTTTGAACATGAAGTGAATGCTAAAGCCATAGCCATAACAGCTACAATATTTTTTAATTGAAATTTCATTTTGAGTTTTTTATTAATTAAAATTTATATAATAATTGGTCTTGAAAAGAGTTCTCTTCAAAACAATTTGGACATAGAAATCCTGTCAATTCAATGATTCTGAACTGACACACGATAAAATTTAAGTAATTATTGTAGGCGGATGAAAAACGGAGCAACTTACCGTGTGAAAGTATAAGTTGGCATAGTTGTCACCAACAGAAGTTTTATTATGAAAATAAATCTGTCTAAAATTAATTTCGGAAACTTCGTTGCAATAAAGTAATTCAATTTCTTGTTTAGAATTGTATTTTTTATCTGAATTAATTGGTTTTTCGTCTTCAGATGCTTTAGCCAATTCTTTCATCAAATGACATTTACCATTACATTTTAGTTCTGGCTTAGCTTTGTTTTCACAAAGAACTTTTGAGATATAATCATAATTAATAACATAATCTATAACCGGAAGAATTGGTTTTAGAAATATAGCAAGAATTACTATGATTATAATTTTTTTCACTTTGCAAATATACAACCATGATTATAGATTTACATAGGCTAACAATATTTTTTTACTAAATATTTGTTAATGAATAAACCTTTTGAAAGTAGTATAGTCTTATAGCTATAACAATTAAAAAACACATTATGAAAAAAGTATTTTTATTAGCATTGCTAGTTGTAGGATTTACAACATTTGCCCAAGGAAAAAGAGGAGAAAGAAAAGAAAAATTATCAACTGACGAAAGAGTTGAATTGCAAGTAAAAAAATTAACTACTGATTTATCTTTAAACGAGAAACAAGCACAAGAAGTAAAGGCTTTAATGGCTAAACAAGCTGAAAAAAGAGAAGCAAAAAGAGCCGAAATGAAAGCTTTAAAAGAAGAACGTGCTCAACAAGCAAGACCTTCAAAAGAAGAAATGGCTGCAAGAAAAGCTGAAATGCAAAAAGAACAAGAAGCGCTAAAAGCCGAAATGAAAAAAATCCTTACTGCTGAACAGTATACAAAATGGGACCAAAAACGTGAAGATCGCAAAGAAAAAGTGATCGAAAAAATGAAAGACAAAAAGAAAAGAGGTCAAAAAACTGAAGAGAATTAAAATAAATTTTGTGTTTTCATTTAAATGCTATATTTTTGAATATAATTGACGTCAAAAAATTTAAAAAAACATGAAAAAAATATTTTTTATTTTCGCTTTAGTTTGTGCTTTTACTCTAAGCGCTAATGCTCAAGAAAAAAGACTAACTTCGCAAGAAGCTGCAAAGAAAGATGCTGTTGAGCTTGCCGAATTAGTAGGTTTAAAAGACAATCAAATTGAAGATTTTTATAGATTGTTTGAAAGAAAATATATAATTCTTGAAGATAGAAGTTTATCTGCAGAAGGAAAAGCAGAACTTGAAAAAGTGATGGATGCT
This sequence comes from Flavobacteriaceae bacterium, assembly GCA_947457105.1. Taxonomy (GTDB): domain Bacteria; phylum Bacteroidota; class Bacteroidia; order Flavobacteriales; family Flavobacteriaceae; genus Flavobacterium. The sequence continues at coordinate 2,322 of CANGUP010000066.1, read as the reverse complement.
AAAATTAGAGCAACCTTAAGTGAAAAACAAATGTCTATTCTAGAATCGAACAAAGCAATGTTTGATAAATTGAAAAGATAATTTTAGTATTACATATAAAAAAGCTTCACAATTGTGAAGCTTTTTTTATTACAACTCTTTTGATACTTTATCAATTGCATCAATAGTAAAATCTAAATCTTGATAAGTTAAAGCGTCTGTTATAAACCAAGTTTCATAAGCAGATGGCGCTATATAAACACCTTGATTTAACAGACCATGAAAGAATTTCTTAAAGGTTTCATTATCTCCATTTTTAGCCGTTTTGAAATCAACTACAGCATCTTTATCAAAATGAACTGAAATCATCGAACCAACTCTGTTTACGGTAAATTCTACATTGTTATTTAAAAGTACTTTTCTAATTCCGTTTTCTAAATAAGCAGTTTTTTCATCTAATCTTTTGAAAATTTGAGTATCTTGATTTAAAGCTTCCAACATTGCTAAACCAGCAGCCATTGCTAAAGGATTTCCTGACAAAGTTCCAGCTTGATAAACTGGACCAATTGGTGCTAAATAATTCATTATTTCATTTCTTGCTGCAAATGCTCCTACTGGCAATCCACCACCAATAACTTTTCCAAAACAAACTATGTCGGCTTGAATGTTGTATAACTCTTGAACACCACCTTTTGCTAGACGAAATCCAGTCATTACTTCATCAAAAATAAGCAATGCGTCATTATTTGTACAAAGCTGTCTTAAACCTTCTAAAAAACCGTTTAATGGTGGCACACAACCCATATTTCCTGCAACAGGTTCTACAATTATGGCAGCAATTTCATTTTTATTAGCTTCAAATAAAGCATTTACACTTTCCAAATCATTGTAATTAGCTAATAACGTGTCTTTTGCTGTTCCTTGAGTTACTCCAGGAGAATTTGGCACTCCAAAAGTACTCAAACCACTTCCAGCAGCAATTAAAAACGAATCGGAATGACCGTGATAACAACCTGAAAATTTAATTATTTTATCTCTTTTTGTAAAGCCTCTTGCCAATCGGATAGCACTCATACAAGCTTCTGTTCCAGAATTCACAAAACGAATCTTATCAATATTTGGCACCATTGAAACCGCTAATTCAGCTATTTTAGTTTCTAATTCTGTAGGCATTCCAAAAGAGGTTCCTAACTTAGCTCTTTCTGTTATTGCATCAATCACTGGTTGAAAAGCATGACCCAAAATCATCGGACCCCAGGAATTAATATAATCAATTAATTGGTTTCCGTCTTCATCATATAAATAAGCACCTTTGGCACTTTTTACAAAAATAGGTGTTCCACCAACACCTTTAAAAGCCCTTACAGGTGAATTTACACCTCCAGGAATCACTTTTTCTGCATCAGCAAATAACTGGCTGCTTCTTTTATATAGCATTATTCTTATTTTATTTGTAGTAAATTATTTCACAATCAACTTTTGACCAATAGAAATTCCTGTATCAGAAATATTATTTTTCTTTTTCAAATCCTCGATAGAAATATTATATCGTTTTGAAATTGAATACAATGTATCGCCTTTTATTACTTGGTGTAAATCAATATTTGTTGAAACAATGTCTTTAGATTTATCAATTGAAGCTACATTATTTGGAACATAATTTATTCCCAACACCTCAGCATCATATTTTTGCAATTGATATCTTTCAATTAATCCAATCAATTTTGTTGGATAATTTGGATCGGTTGCGTAACCAGCATTTTTCAAACCTTTACTCCAGCCAACATAATCGTTTTTATCAAGTTTAAATAGATTAGAATAACGCTCTCTCGTAACCAAAAACAAGGAATGATCTCGATATGATTCATGCGGATTATTGTATTTTCTGAAACATTCTTGCGCTTCATCATCATCATATTTTACACTTGGTCCTGTCCATTCTTTGTGACATTTAATTCCGAAATGATTATTTGCTTGAGCACTTAATGGTCCTGTACCGGCTCCTGATTCTAAAATCCCTTGACCTAGTGTTATACTTGCAGGAATTCCGTATTCTTTCATGTCGTTTTTGGCAATTTCTTTATATTTTTCAATATATTCTAAAACCAATGATGTTGTAACTTTAACACGAGTTGTAGCTTCCAAAATTTGAGTTGATTCCTCATTTTTAGCAGTTGAATTCGTGCCGTTTTCAGAATTTGGTTTAACAGGATTACTAGGTTTTTCAACTGGTTTTCTAACTGTTCTAACTACAGGTTTAGATGGAGATGAACTTTTAGATGTTCTCACAACTGGCTTATTAGAACCGCAAGCGATGAAAAAACCAATACAACATAATAAAAT
>CANGUP010000065.1 GCA_947457105.1 Flavobacteriaceae bacterium | reverse complement strand
TTATTGACTAACACTTTAGCAAGTCCTTCTACAGAAAAATTAATTTCAGACTTTATTTCAAAAAATCCTACTGCTAAACATGTAGTATACGATGCTGTTTCTGAATCTGCTGCTTTAGATGCTTTCGAATCTGTTTATGGAGAAAGAGCTTTAGTTGATTATGATTTTTCAAAAGCAAATACAATTGTTTCTATTGATGCTGATTTCTTAGGTGATTGGCAAGGTGGAGGTTTTGATAAAGGATATGCTCAAGGAAGAATTCCTCAAGCAGGAAAAATGTCAAAGCATTTCCAATTTGAAGCAAACATGACTTTGTCTGGAGCTGCTTCTGATAAAAGAGTTCCAATGACCATTGCTAATCAAAAATTAGCATTAGTAAAAATATATAACATTATAACTGGTGCTTCTGTTTCAACTGGAAAAATTGAAAATGAAGCTGAAGTTGTAAAGGCAGCAAATCAATTAAAAGACGCAGGAAGCAAAGGACTTTTGGTTTCTGGTATTCAAGATAAAAATGCTCAGTTATTAGTTATTGCTATCAATCAAGTTTTAAAAAGTGAAGCCTTATTAACTGCTGGTGAAAGATTAATCAGAAAAGGATCTAACGAAAAAGTTGCTCAATTAATTTCAGATATGAATGCAGGTTTGGTTCATACACTTATCATGAGTGGTGTTAACCCTGTATACACTTTGGCAAATAGCAAATCTTTTGTTAGTGGTTTGAAAAAAGTAAAAACATCTGTTGCTTTTTCTCTTAAAGAAGATGAAACTGCAGAGCTTACTACAATTGCAGCTGCGACACCTCATTATTTAGAATCTTGGAACGATTTGATGTTGACAAAAGGAACTTATTCTTTAGTTCAGCCAACCATTCGTCCATTATTTAATACTAAACAATTCCAAGAATCATTAATGTCTTGGAATGGAGTAGCTGGAAATTACTACGATTATATAAAAGCAAATTCTGCGAGTTATATTTCAGGATCATCTTGGAATAAAGTACTACATGATGGTGTTTTTGTTTCAGGAGTTAGCACTTTAGCTGGTGGTACTGCTGATTATAACGGAGCTGCATTAGCTTTGTCTCAATCTAAACCTGCACAAGGTTTTGAGTTAGTATTATATACTAAAGTTGGTTTAGGTGATGGTCAACAAGCAAATAACCCATGGTTACAAGAATTTCCAGATCCTATAACAAGAGTCTCTTGGGATAATTATGTTACTGTTTCTCAATTTGATGCTAATAAATTAAAATTAGAAAACAAAATTGTTGCTAATGGAGGTCTTAACGGAAGTTATGCAACTCTAACTGTTAATGGCGTAAAATTAGAAAATGTACCAGTAATTGTTCAACCAGGGCAAGCTAAAGGGACATTAGGTTTAGCGCTTGGATATGGTAAAAAAGCAGCATTGAAAGAAGAAATGCAAGTAGGTGTTAATGCTTATGCTTTGTATAATAATTTTAACAACGTTCAATCTGCAACTATTACTAAAGCTGATGGTGAGCATGAGTTTGCTTGTGTTCAATCACAAAAAACTTTAATGGGTAGAGGAGATATTGTTAGAGAAACTACACTTGAAATTTTCAATACAGCTAAAGATAGTAGAGAATGGAACCCAGTTCCTATGGTGTCTTTAGATCACAAAGAAGTAGAAGCAACAAAAGTTGATTTATGGGAATCATTTGATCGTTCAACCGGTCACCATTTCAATTTATCAATTGACTTGAATGCTTGTACAGGATGTGGTGCTTGTGTTATAGCTTGTCATGCTGAAAATAACGTACCTGTTGTTGGTAAGTCTGAGGTTAGAAGAAGCCGCGATATGCATTGGTTGCGTATTGATAGATACTATTCTTCGGAAGATACTTTTGTTGGTGACAACAAGAAAAAAGAAGAATTTGACGGATTGTTTGGTGATAAAGGTTCATTAGGTGGATTTGGTCAAATGGAAAGTCCTGCGGATAATCCTCAAGTGGCTTTCCAACCAGTAATGTGTCAACATTGTAATCACGCACCTTGTGAAACGGTTTGTCCAGTTGCTGCAACTTCTCACGGTCGTCAAGGTCAAAACCAAATGGCTTATAATAGATGTGTTGGTACTCGTTACTGTGCTAACAACTGTCCATATAAAGTACGTCGTTTCAACTGGTTCTTGTACAACAATAACAGCGAATTTGATTTCCATATGAATGATGATTTAGGTCGTATGGTTGTTAATCCAGATGTAAATGTTCGTTCTCGTGGAGTAATGGAAAAATGTTCTATGTGTATTCAAATGACACAAAAAACTATTCTTGATGCGAAACGTGAAGGAAGAGAAATAAAAGATGGTGAATTCCAAACTGCTTGTTCAAATGCATGTTCTTCAGGAGCAATGATATTTGGAGATGTAAATGATAAAGAATCTAAAGTAGCTGAGTTACTAGAAGATAAAAGAATGTATCATTTATTAGAGCATGTTGGAACTAAGCCAAACGTTATCTACCACGTAAAAGTTAGAAATACCTAGTTTAAAAAAGATTAATTAAGAAACAAGATAAAGGATTATGTCGTCTCACTACGAAGCACCCATTAGAAAACCATTAGTTATTGGTGATAAAAGTTATCACGATGTGACTGTCGATGTTGCTGCTCCTGTTGAAGGAAGAGCAAACAAACAATGGTGGACCGTTTTTTCAATCGCATTAGCAGCTTTCCTTTGGGGAATAGGTTGTATCACATATACCATTTCAACTGGTATCGGAACCTGGGGTCTTAATAAGACTGTGGGTTGGGCTTGGGATATTACCAATTTCGTTTGGTGGGTTGGTATTGGTCACGCAGGAACACTTATTTCTGCAGTACTTTTACTTTTCCGTCAAAGATGGCGAATGGCTATTAACCGTTCTGCGGAAGCAATGACAATTTTCTCTGTTGTTCAAGCAGGATTATTCCCAATCATCCACATGGGTAGACCATGGTTAGCTTATTGGGTTGTTCCAATTCCTAATCAATTTGGTTCTCTTTGGGTTAACTTTAACTCACCTCTTCTTTGGGACGTATTCGCAATTTCTACGTATCTTTCAGTATCATTAGTTTTCTGGTGGACTGGTTTACTTCCTGATTTTGCAATGTTAAGAGACAGAGCAGTTACTCCTTTCAACAAAAAAATATACTCTATTTTGAGTTTTGGATGGAGCGGTAGAGCAAAAGATTGGCAACGTTTTGAAGAAGTTTCTTTAGTATTAGCTGGTTTAGCTACTCCATTAGTACTTTCTGTTCACACAATTGTATCATTTGACTTTGCTACTTCTGTAGTTCCAGGTTGGCATACAACAATCTTTCCACCTTACTTCGTTGCTGGTGCGGTATTCTCTGGATTTGCAATGGTTAATACTTTATTAATCATTATGAGAAAAGTTTCTAACTTAGAAGCATACATTACAATTCAACATATCGAATTGATGAACATTGTAATCATGATTACCGGTTCTATCGTTGGTGTTGCCTATATCACAGAGTTATTTGTGGCTTGGTATTCAGGTGTTGAATATGAACAATATGCTTTCTTAAACAGAGCAACAGGTCCTTATGCTTGGGCTTATTGGGCAATGATGACATGTAATGTATTCTCTCCACAGTTTATGTGGTCTAAAAAATTGAGAACTAGTATTATGTTCTCTTTCATAATCTCAATTGTTGTAAATATTGGTATGTGGTTTGAACGTTTCGTAATTATCGTTACTTCATTACACAGGGATTATCTTCCATCATCTTGGACTATGTTCTCTCCAACATTTGTTGATATTGGTATCTTTATCGGAACTATAGGTTTCTTCTTTGTTTTATTCTTATTGTATGCTAGAACTTTCCCAGTAATAGCTCAAGCTGAAGTAAAAACAATCTTGAAATCCTCAGGTGAAAATTATAAGAGAGAAAGAGAAAAAGAAGGTCATAATCATTCAGAAAAACATTAGTATTTGTTATGAGTAATAAAGTTATACACGCAATATATAATGATGATGATATTTTAATGGATGCTGTAAAGCAAACAAGAAAAGCGCATCATCATATTGAAGAAGTTTTTACTCCATTCCCTGTTCATGGATTGGATAAAGCTATGGGATTGGCACCAACCAGACTTGCAATATGCGCATTTATATATGGTTGTATTGGAATCAGTGTTGCAACAACAATGATGAATTATATAATGATACAAGATTGGCCGCAGGATATTGGAGGAAAGCCAAGTATGAGCTACATTCAAAATATGCCAGCTTTTGTGCCGGTAATGTTTGAAATGACAGTTTTCTTTGCAGCGCACTTAATGGTAATTACATTTTACATGAGAAGTAAATTGTGGCCGTTTAAAAAAGCAGAAAATCCTGATGTGAGAACAACAGACGATCACTTCTTAATGGAAGTAGCTGTAAATAATAATGAAGAGGAATTAACTTCTTTCTTAAAAAACACAGGTGCAGTTGAAGTTAAAGTAATTGATAAGCACTAAACAGACATGAAAAGTATAATAAAAATAACATTAGTATTAGGTATAATAGTATCTCTTTCTTCATGTAAAGATAATACATCACCTAATTATCAGTATATGCCAAACATGTACGAGTCCGTTGCATATGAAACATATTCAGAATCAAAAGCATTTAACTCAGTTAATGGTTTAAAAGGTCAAGAAGGGCAACTACCTGCTAAAGGTTCTATAAAAAGAGGTTATGTTCCTTATGAATATGCTGACACACCTGAATCGTATGCTGCAGTAAAAGCTGCAAATTTAGTTTCGCCTTTAGATCCTGCAAAAATTGATATGAAAAAAGCAGAAGAGTTATATGTGATTTATTGTGCAATTTGTCATGGTAACACTGGAGATGGTAAAGGTAAATTAGTTACTCAAGGTAAGTTTCTTGGCGTGCCAAGTTATGCAGATAGAGTAATTAATGAAGGAAGTATTAATCACGTAATTAATTATGGTTTAAATTCAATGGGTTCGTATGCTACTCAATTAAATCAAGAAGAACGTTGGATGGTTTCAGCTTATGTAATGAAACTTAAAGGTGAATTATAATTGTAGAACAAACAGATTGTTATAGATATGTACACATTTTCAAAAGGTTTAAAAAACACAGCGCTTGTTCTAATGATTTTAGGATTAGTTGGTATAGTGTATGGTTTTTTATCTACTCCAAAGACTATAGAAGAAGTTGAAAAAATAGTTGCGGCTAGTCATCATGGTAATCATGACACTAAGGCTGACGCTCACAATACACATGAAGTAGTAGCGAATCATCATGAAGTAAAAGAAGAAGCAAAAAATGATGAATCTAAAACAGACACTACTTCTGTAGTTCATGAAATAGATTCGTTAAAAACTGAAGTTGCTCCTTTAGCAAAAGATAATCATCATGATAATCATGCTGCTAGCAATGTTTCAGAATCTAAAGTTGATGCTGAAAAAGAGCACAAAGAACATTTAGAGCATGTATTGCACCAATTGCAAAATAAGCCTTGGTCGGCATTATATGTTGCTTGTATTTTCTTCATGTTAATTTCATTGGGTGTTTTAGCTTTTTATGCTATACAACAAGTTGCTCAAGCAGGTTGGTCTCCTGTTTTGTTTAGAGTAATGCAAGGTATTACTGCATATTTGCCTGTTGGTTCTTTGATATTTTTTGGTCTGCTAGTGTTATCAGCTTTACACTTAAATCATTTATTCGTTTGGATGGAAGATGGTGTTACTGAAGTTGGTCATGCTAATTATGATAAATTAATTGCAGGAAAATCGGGTTACTTAAATGTTACTTTTTGGTTAATTAGAGCCGCAGTTTTCTTAATTGGTTGGAATTTATATCGTTATATTTCAAGAAAAAATTGTTTGGCACAAGACGAATCAAATGATAATACTTACTATAAAAAGAATTTCAAACTTTCTGCTGGATTTTTAGTTTTCTTTATTGTTACTGAATCTATCATGTCTTGGGATTGGTTGATGTCTTTTGACCCGCATTGGTTTAGTACTCTTTTTGGATGGTATGTATTTGCGAGTTTCTTTGTAAGTGGTATCACAACAATTTCAATGGTTACTCTGTATTTAAAATCTAAAGGTTATTTAGAAAATGTAAATTCAAGCCATATTCACGATTTATCAAAATTCATGTTTGGTATCAGTGTTTTTTGGACTTATTTATGGTTTTCTCAATTTATGCTTATTTGGTATGCAAATATTCCAGAGGAGGTTACTTATTTTATAACTCGAATTAATGACTATAATTTACCATTCTTTGGTGCGGTTGTTATGAATTTTGTTTTTCCACTATTAGTTTTAATTAATACTGACTTTAAACGTATAGCGCCAATTATTGTAGGAGCAGGTATTGTTATTTTATTAGGACATTATATTGATTTCTTTAATATGGTTATGCCAGCAACTGTTGGTGATCAATGGTTCATTGGTGTATCTGAAATCGCTTCGGTATTATTCTTTTTAGGATTGTTTATTTTTGTTGTATTTACAGCTTTATCTAAAGTTCCACTTACTCCAAAACGTAACCCTTTCATCGAAGAAAGTAAACATTTTCATTATTAATATTTAAAGAAAAGAACAAATGACAAGTTTATTAGTACTTCTTGTTTTAGTTTTATTATCAGTTGCCCTTTGGCAATTGACTAAAATTTTTGACCTAACGCAAGTTGGTAAACAATCTGATGACAATCAGATAGCAAATGACAACGACAATAATGTTAATGGGTATTTATCTTTTGCCTTTTTAGCTTTTATTTATATAATTACAATTTATTGTTTTGCTAATTATGGAAAATTTCCATTAATGAGTAATGCCGCTTCTGAACATGGGAAAGATGTAGATCAATTAATGTGGATTTCAATGATTCTTATATTTATTGTTCAAACTATTACTCAAGGGTTATTGTTTTATTTTTCATATAAATACAGAGGAAGAAAAGGTCAAGTTGCTACTTATTTTTCTGACAACAATAAATTAGAGTTTATTTGGAGTTCAATTCCTGCTTTAGTATTAGCCGTTTTAATTTTCTTTGGATTATATTCATGGAATGATATTATGTTTGTAAATGAAAAAGAAGAAAAGCCAATTGTTATTGAAGTTTATGCTCAGCAATTTAATTGGAAAGTTAGATATGCAGGTGATGATAATGTATTAGGAAAAGCTAATGTAAGACTTATTGAAGGTGTAAACTCACTGGGAGTAGATTTATCTGATCCAAATGCACAAGATGATATTGTTGCTGAAGAGATGCACTTGCCAAAAGGTAAAAAAGTAATTTTCAAGATTCGTTCTCAAGATGTATTACACTCTTTCTATATGCCACACTTTAGAGCTCAAATGAATTGTGTTCCTGGAATGGTTACTCAGTTTGCTTTTACTCCATCTATGACTACTACTGAAATGAGAGAGACAAAGGATATGACTGAGAAAGTTGCCAATATCAACAAAATTAGAGAGGCTAAAAGCAAGCAATTGGTTGCTGAAGGTAAAACCGCTTTAGATCCTTATCAATTCGATTTCTTACTATTATGTAATAAAATATGCGGTTCTTCTCACTACAACATGCAAATGAAAGTTGTTGTAGAAAGCGAAGCTGATTACAAAAAATGGTTAAACGAGAAAACAAAATTAGTGCAGTCTGTTAAAACAGCTGTTGCAGAAGAAGCTGCTGCAAAACTTGCAGAGTCTAATCCTACTAAAATTGATTCAGCTTCTGTAAAAAAAGATACTACTCTTGTAGCAGAAACCCCAACTAAATAATAAAAATATAATATATTTTATAATATGAGTAACGCACACGATAATCACGCACACGATCACCACGACGATCATCATGAACACCACCATAAAGATACTTTTATTACTAAATATATCTTTAGTATAGACCATAAGATGATTGCTAAGCAATATCTTTTGACTGGTATATTTATGGGTATAATCGGTGTTGGGATGTCCTTGCTTTTTAGAATGCAATTAGCTTGGCCTGAACAATCGTTTAAAGTTTTTAGTTTTTTCTTAGGCGAAAGAATGGCTCCAGGAGGAGTAATGACAAATGAAGCCTATTTATCATTAATTACAATACACGGAACTATAATGGTTTTCTTTGTATTGACTGCTGCACTTAGTGGTACTTTTAGTAATTTATTAATTCCATTACAGCTAGGCGCAAGGGATATGGCTTCTGGATTTCTTAATATGGTTTCATATTGGTTATTCTTTTTGTCTAGTGTTATTATGGTTTCTTCATTGTTTGTTGAATCAGGACCTGCTTCTGCCGGTTGGACAATTTATCCTCCATTAAGTGCTTTACCACAAGCAATTTCTGGTTCTGGTCTAGGGATGACATTATGGTTAGTTTCAATGGCAGTATTTATTGCTGCATCGTTAATGGGGTCTTTGAATTATATTGTAACTGTTATCAATCTGAGAACTAAAGGAATGACAATGACTAGAATGCCACTTACTATTTGGGCTTTCTTTATTACTGCAATTATTGGTGTTATTTCGTTTCCAGTTTTATTATCAGCTGCTTTATTATTGATTATGGATAGAAGTTTTGGTACTTCTTTCTTCTTGTCGGATATCTATTTAGCAGGCGAAGTATTAAATTATCAAGGTGGTTCACCTGTATTATTTGAACACTTATTCTGGTTTCTAGGTCACCCAGAGGTATATATCATCTTGTTACCGGCTTTAGGGATTACTTCTGAAGTTATCGCAACAAATGCTCGTAAACCTATCTTTGGATACAGAGCAATGATTATGTCTATTCTTGCAATTGCATTTTTATCAACAATTGTTTGGGGACATCATATGTTTATATCTGGTATGAATCCTTTCTTAGGGTCAGTATTTACTTTTACAACATTATTGATTGCTATTCCATCTGCCGTGAAAGCATTCAACTATATTACAACTTTGTGGAAAGGTAATTTGCAACTTAATCCAGCTATGTTGTTTTCTATTGGTTTAGTTTCTACATTTATTACCGGTGGATTAACAGGAATTATTTTAGGTGATAGTACTCTAGATATTAATGTTCATGATACTTATTTTGTTGTTGCTCACTTTCACTTAGTAATGGGTATTTCTGCTCTTTATGGAATGTTTGCTGGAATCTATCACTGGTATCCAAAAATGTTCGGTAGAATGTTAAACAAAAATTTAGGATATGTTCACTTTTGGGTAACTGCAATATGTGCCTATGGAGTTTTCTTCCCAATGCACTTTATTGGTATGGCAGGTCTTCCAAGACGTTACTATACAAACACTAACTTCCCATTGTTTGATGATTTACAAGACGTAAACGTTATCATTACTGTATTTGCTTTAGTAGGTGGTGCATTCCAATTAGTATTTATTTATAATTTCTTTTCTAGTATTTTCTACGGAAAAAGAACAGTTCAAAATCCTTGGAGATCAAATACTTTAGAATGGACAGCACCAATAGAGCATATTCATGGTAATTGGCCTGGAGAAATTCCAGAAGTTCATAGATGGCCATATGATTACAGCAAACCAGGTCACGATGAAGATTTTGTACCACAAAATGTTCCTATGAAACCAGGTGAAGAAGTTTTACATCACTAATATTTTTAAAATAAAATATAAAAAAGCCTTTCTTATGAGAGGCTTTTTTATTTAGATATAACTTTGTTATATATTTGTAGTATGAATGAAAATTTAGACCCAACTAACTTTAATTATAATCCGGAAGAGCTAGACCTTGAAAAGAAATTAAGGCCTCTATCTTTTGATGACTTTACTGGACAAGAACAAGTTTTAGATAATTTAAAAGTCTTTGTTGAAGCAGCAAATCAAAGGTATGAAGCTTTAGACCATACTTTGTTTCATGGACCACCTGGATTAGGTAAAACGACTTTAGCTAATATTTTAGCTAATGAACTAGGTGTTGGAATTAAAATTACTTCAGGTCCAGTTTTAGATAAACCTGGCGATTTAGCCGGATTATTAACAAATCTTGAAGATAGAGACGTTTTGTTTATTGATGAAATACATCGTTTAAGTCCCGTAGTTGAAGAATACTTGTATTCAGCTATGGAAGATTTCAAGATTGATATTATGATTGAGTCTGGACCCAATGCAAGAACTGTTCAGATTAATTTAAATCCATTTACATTAGTTGGAGCAACTACTAGATCTGGTTTGTTAACTGCTCCAATGCGTGCTCGTTTTGGTATTCAAAGTCGATTGCAATATTATAATACAGAACTATTAACTACTATAGTACAACGAAGTTCTGCCATTTTAAAAATGCCTATAACAATGGAAGCTGCAATAGAAATTGCAGGAAGAAGTCGAGGCACACCTAGAATCGCAAATGCACTTTTAAGACGTGTTCGTGACTTTGCCCAAATTAAAGGCAATGGTAAGATTGATATAGAAATTGCAAGATATTCTCTGCAAGCTTTACATGTAGATGCTCACGGCTTGGATGAAATGGACAATAAAATTCTTACTACGATTATTGATAAATTTAAAGGGGGTCCAGTAGGTCTTTCTACTCTTGCAACAGCTGTCTCAGAAAGTGGTGAAACCATAGAAGAAGTTTATGAGCCTTTTTTAATTCAAGAAGGATTTATTGTCAGGACACCAAGAGGTAGAGAAGTTACCGATAAAGCATATAAACATTTAGGTAAAATCAAAACAAATATTCAAGGAGGATTATTTTAATTTTGATAAATAATAAAGAAAAATATTCACAATTAATTAAAGCCGAATCCAAAAGACTCGGCTTTCTTTCTTGTGGAATTTCTAAAGCCGAATTCTTAGAAGATGAAGCTCCAAGATTAGAAAGTTGGTTGAATAAAAATCATCACGGTCAAATGACCTATATGGAAAATCATTTTGACAAAAGACTAAATCCAAAACTTCTAGTTGATGATTCCAAAAGTGTTATTTCATTAATTTTAAATTATTTTCCTTCAGAAGAGCAAAATAGTGATAGTTATAAAATATCTAAATATGCTTACGGACAAGATTATCATTTTGTAATCAAAGAAAAGCTAAAGGAACTATTAAATACAATTCAATCGCAAATAGGAGATGTTTCTGGTAGAGCTTTTGTTGATTCTGCTCCTGTTTTAGATAAAGCTTGGGCTGCAAAAAGTGGATTAGGTTGGATTGGAAAAAACAGTAACCTAATTACTCAAAAAGTAGGTTCCTTTTATTTTATTGCCGAACTAATTATAGATTTAGAATTAGAATATGATTATGCAACAACAGACCATTGCGGAACATGTACTGCATGTATTGATGCTTGTCCAACAGATGCTATTGTTGCCCCTTATGTAGTTGATGGAAGTAAATGTGTTTCTTATTTCACAATAGAATTAAAAGACAATCTTCCACTTGAAATGAAAGGACAATTTGATGATTGGGCTTTTGGTTGTGATGTTTGTCAAGACGTTTGCCCATGGAATCGTTTTTCAAAAGCTCATCAAGAACCATTATTTAATCCAAATCCTGAGCTTTTATCTTTTTCAAAAAGAGATTGGGATGAAATTACAAATGAAACTTTCAATAAAATATTTAAAAACTCAGCAGTAAAAAGAACAAAATTTGAAGGTTTTAAGAGAAATATCAATTTCCTGAAGTAATTTTTCCACAAAAAAGATTATTTTTTTATTCAAAAAGAAACTCTTTAAAAGTTTCCATTTTCCATTTAGACTTTTACCTTTGTAGGTCAGAATAAAAAGAAAAAAAATGCACAAAGACAATAAACGGAGAGAAGCACTTTTATATCACGCTAAACCCACTCCAGGTAAAATTAAGGTTGTTCCAACTAAAAAATATGCAACACAAAGGGATTTGTCTTTAGCTTATTCTCCTGGTGTTGCAGAACCATGTTTAGAGATTGCAAAAGACGTTAATAACGTTTATAAATATACCTCCAAAGGGAATTTAGTCGCTGTTATTTCCAACGGAACTGCTGTTTTAGGATTGGGAGATATTGGTCCAGAAGCTTCCAAGCCAGTAATGGAAGGAAAGGCATTATTGTTCAAAATCTTTGCAGATATTGATGTCTTTGATATTGAAGTTGATACTAAAAATATAGATGAGTTTATAGCTACTGTAAAAAATATTGCTCCAACTTTTGGCGGAATTAATCTAGAAGATATCAAAGCGCCAGAATCTTTCGAAATAGAAAGACGTTTGGTTGAGGAGTTGAATATTCCTGTTATGCATGATGATCAACACGGAACCGCAATTATATCTTCTGCAGCATTGTTAAACGCATTAGAATTAGCAGAGAAAGATATTGAAAAAGTTAAATTAGTTGTTTCTGGAGCTGGTTCAGCTGCATTAGCTTGTGCTAATTTGTATGTCCTTCTTGGAGTAAAATTAGAAAATATTATAATGTTTGACAAAGAAGGTTCTTTATCAGATGATAGAACAGATTTGTCAGAATTACAAAGAAAATATTCTAATGAAAAGAAAAAAACCAGTCTTTCTGATGCTCTTCAAAATGCCGACGTTTTTCTTGGGCTTTCGGCAGGAAATATCCTAACTCCTGAAATGCTATTAGGAATGGCAAAAGACCCAATTGTTTTTGCAATGGCAAATCCAACTCCCGAAATTGATTATAATCTTGCAATAGATACAAGAAAAGATATAATTATGGCAACTGGTCGTTCAGACCATCCTAATCAAGTAAATAATGTGTTAGGTTTTCCTTATATTTTTAGAGGTGCGCTAGACGTTAGAGCTACAAAGATTAACGAAGCTATGAAAATGGCAGCAGTTAGAGCTTTAGCCGCATTAGCAAAAGAAATGGTTCCAGAGCAAGTGAATATCGCTTATGGTGAAACTAGATTAAATTTTGGTAGAGATTATATAATTCCAAAACCATTTGATCCAAGGTTGATTACTATGGTTGCTCCCGCTGTAGCAAAAGCCGCAATGGATAGTGGTGTAGCTTTAAATCCAATCACCGATTGGGAAAAATACGAAAGTGAATTGTTAGAACGAATGGGTTCTGATAATAAAATGGTTAGATTGCTTACCAATAGAGCTAAAACAGATCCAAAGAGAATTGTTTTTGCAGAAGCTGACCAACTAGATGTGTTAAAAGCAGCCCAAATTGTCTATGAAGAAGGTATCGGACATCCAATTTTATTGGGAAGAAAAGAAGATATTTTAGAGTTAAAAGAGGAAATTGGTTTTGATGCCGATGTGCCAATTTTAGACCCTAAAACAAAAGAAGAAGATAAAAGAAGATTAGAATACGCCGATATTTTTTGGAAAGAAAGAAGAAGAAAAGGGATATCACAACTCGATGCTCAAAAGTGGATGCGCGAGCGAAATTATTTTGCCGCAATGATGGTTAACCAAGGTGATGCAGATGCTATGGTTTCTGGATATTCAAGAAGTTATCCTTCAGTAGTAAAACCATTAATGCAATTAATAGGAAAAGCTCCAGGGATATCTCTAATTGCTTCTACCAATATGATGATGACTAATCGTGGTCCGATGTTCTTGTCAGATACTGCAATTAACCCAAATCCATCTACTGATGATTTAGCAAAAATTGCTTTAATGACTGCAAAAACCGTTAGAATGTTTGGTATTGAACCTGTAATTGCTATGGTTTCGTTCTCAAATTTTGGTTCGTCAAACTATGAAAGTGCTAATAAAGTTAGAGAAGCAGTAGCTTATTTACATCACTATTACCCAGATTTAATTGTAGATGGTGAAATTCAAACTGATTTTGCATTAAATCCTGAAATGCTTCAAAAGAAATTCCCATTTTCTAAATTGGCTGGAAAAAAAGTAAATACTTTGATTTTTCCTAATTTGGAAGCGGCAAATATTACGTATAAACTTCTTAAAGAATTATACAAAGTTGATTCTATTGGACCAATTGTAATGGGAATGGATAAGCCAGTTCATATCTTCCAATTGGGAGCAAGTGTTGAAGAGATGGTCAATATGGCTGCAGTTGCAGTTGTTGATGCTCAAGAGAAAAATAAACGAATTAAGAATTTTGACGTCAAAAAATAGCAGAAAATCGGCATTAGTTATGCCAATTAAACTTTTTTGTTATATTTGGAAAGCATAATAAAAACTATGATAGCACATATTCAAGGTAAATTAGTTGAAAAAACACCAACTGAAGTTGTAATCGACTGCAATGGTGTAGGTTATCATATTAATATTTCATTACATACTTATTCCTTATTACCCAATGCCGATTTTGTAAAATTGTTTACGCATTTGATGGTAAAGGAAGATTCCCATTCATTGTATGGTTTTGTAGAAAAATCGGAGCGTGAGATATTTAAAATGTTACTTTCAGTTTCTGGTATTGGAGCAGGGATTGCAAGGACAATGCTTTCCTCATTAGAACCTAAACAAATTATTCAAGCATTAGCTAGTGGTGATGTTGCAACTATTCAGTCTATTAAAGGGATTGGAGGTAAAACAGCACAACGTGCTATCCTTGATTTGAAGGATAAAGTGTTAAAAATTTACGATTTAGACGAAGTTTCTATGTCACAAAGCAATACAAATCGAGATGAAGCGTTATCTGCTTTGGAGGTTTTAGGTTTTGTTAGAAAAGCTTCCGAAAAAATAGTAGATAAAGTAATAAGTCAAAATCCTGATGCTACAGTTGAAATCATTATTAAACAAGCATTAAAAAATTTATAATTGTTGAAAACATATTACCAAACATATACTTCATTTGTTTTAAAAACAGTTTGCTTTTTTAGTTTGCTGTTAACCGGACAAATTTCTTTTGCTCAAGATGACGAAGTAAACGATTCAATAAAAGGATATAATACCGGCGCAATTATTCTGGCAAATCCTAAAAGTGTGGTTGAGGCATATACTTATGACCCAATAACTAATATGTATGTTCTTACAAAAACTTTTGAAGGTTTTAATATCAATTATCCTATAATTCTTACTCCAAAGGAATATGAAAAGTTAGTTTTAAAGGAATCAATGCACGAATACTTTAAAAATAAATCTAAAGCAGTTGATGGTAAAGGTACCGAGGAAGATAAAAAGAATTTATTACCAAGATATTATGTAAATTCAAGTTTTTTCGAAACCATTTTTGGAGGAAATACAATAGATGTAAAACCTACAGGTTCGGTAGAAGTAGATTTAGGTTTTAGACATACTAGACAAGACAATCCATCCTTTTCTCCAAGAAATAGAGCTACAACAACGTTTGATTTTGACCAAAGAATCAG
>CANGUP010000064.1 GCA_947457105.1 Flavobacteriaceae bacterium | reverse complement strand
TGAAATTTTAACCTTTGGAATTTACACTCGTTTGCATCCCAATCAATTGCTCCAAATAATCACGTTCGTTAGACAATCTTGGTATTTTATGTTGTCCACCCAATTTGTCTTGCTCTTTTAACCAATCATAAAATAAATTTTCACGTGCAACATTTACTTTCAATTGGTTTAATGTCATATTGTTATAACGTTTGGCTTCATAATCGGAATTGACGGTTTGCAACGTTTCATCCAATACTTTTTGAAATTGAGCTATATCTTCGGGATGTTTTTTAAATTCAATCATCCATTCGTGTGCGCCTTTTTCTTTTCCTTTCATGAAAATAGGTGCAACTGTGTAATCTTTAACTTCACAATTCAATACCGAACTTGTTTTAGCAATGGCAGTATCCGTATTTTCAACCATTAACTCTTCTCCAAAAACATTAATATGATGCTTGGTTCTTCCTGAAACTCTAATTCTGTAAGGTTTTAAAGAAGTAAATCGAACAGTGTCACCAATCATATAACGCCATAATCCTGAATTAGTTGTGATTACAATCGCATAATTTTTAAACAATTCAACATCGGCTAAACGAACAATGCGTTGGTTCGGCGTTCCAAAAGTATCCATCGGAATGAACTCGTAGAAAATACCATAATCCAACATCAACAATAAATCGTTGGAGTAATTCAAATCTTGAATGGCAAAAAATCCTTCGGAAGCATTGTAAATCTCATAATATTTAAAATCACTATTCGGAATAATCTTTTGATATTGCTCACGATAAGGTTCGAAATTTACGCCACCATGAAAATATACTTCTAAATTGGGCCACAATTCCATCAAATTAGAATTGTTAGTTTCAGTCAAAATTCGATTCAATAAAACCAACATCCATGAAGGAACACCGGCAAAACTGGTTACATTTTCTGTCTTGGTTTCGTTAATAATCGCAGTTAATTTGGTTTCCCATTCGCTCATTAACGAAACTTTATTGCTTGGTGTGCTACTGAATTCAGCCCACATTGGCATGTTCTCTATCAATATTGCCGATAAATCTCCAAACGAAGTATTGTTGTTTTCATAAATCTGAGAACTGCCACCAAGACGCAAACTTTTTCCAAGAAACATATCCGAATTTTCATTGTTATTCAAATACATACACAACAAATCTTTGCTGCCTTTGTAGTGACAATCTTCTAAAGCTTCATTACTTACAGGAATAAATTTACTTTTAGCATTGGTAGTTCCACTTGATTTCGCAAACCATTTTATAGGTGTATTCCAAAAAACGTTTTGTGCGCCTTTTCGAGTGAGTTCAATCATGGGTTCCAATTCTTCGTAGGTAGAAACTGGAACTCTTTCGGTAAAGGTTTTATAATTTCGTATCGATTCAAAATCGTATTTTTTTCCAATAACGGTTTCTTCACAATTGCGAATTAAGTTCATAAGTAACTCATCTTGAACTTCATTAGGGTATTTAAGAAACAACTCAATCTGATGAATGCGTTGCTTCAAAACCCAAGATGCGATAGAATTAATTATTGGAAAAGGCATTTTTTTTGGTTGTGAGTTATGAGTTGTGAGTTATGAGTTATAACTTTACGCTAAAATAGTAAAATATTTAAAATCTAATATCATAAATCTAATATTTAATATGCAATACGAAGGAGTTCTAACCAAAATGCAAACAGAGTTTTCTAATCCAATTCAATATTATTTGGTTTTTGAAAATAGTTTTTTGAATTTGAATCAGTTGTTAAACAAATCGTTAGAAATTAATTTTCTTGGCTATCAATGTTTGGAATGTGGTAAGAAAAAGAAAATTTTCCGTCAAGGATTTTGTTATGATTGCTTTATGAGTAGTGCTTCTGCAGGTGATTGGATTATGAAACCAGAATTATCGACAGCGCATTTAGACATTGAAGATAGAGATTTGGACTATGAAAAGCGAGTACAATTACAACCTCATATTGTTTATTTAGCCTTATCAAGTGAAGTGAAAGTTGGTGTAACTAGAAAAACACAAGTTCCAACTCGATGGATTGATCAAGGTGCGGTGCAAGCCATTCCTATTGTTGAGGTTCCAAATCGATATTTGGCAGGTATTACTGAAGTAGCTTTGAAAAATCATTTTGCAGACAAAACCAATTGGCAAAAAATGCTGAAAAATGAAGTTCCAGCTGCCGATTTGATAAAAGAACGTGCCAATTTGAAATACCTAATTCCAAAAGAAGTGCAAGAATTCTATCATCCAGAAAAAGATGATTTATATGATTTACATTTTCCAGTTTTGGAATATCCAAAAAAGGTAACCAGTTTAAATTTAGATAAATCTCCAAACTTCTCAGGAAAACTAATCGGAATAAAAGGACAATATTTAATCTTTGAAGATGGAACCGTTTTTAATGTTCGAACTTTTGAAGGTTATGTTGTGAAGATAAGCTTGTAAATAAAAATGCCTTTCAAATCGAAAGGCATCTTAATTTATGGAGTTGTTGTAGTGCTTGCAGGTTTTTCTTTTTTCTTCAACCAACCATTTAATAAATCTTTGGCTTTGGTTTTAACTTCCTGTTTCACTTCTTCTTTTGTTGCTGGAACTTTAGTTTTTGTAGTATCGCCATGTTTTTTGTTTTTATTGATAAGATTATCTAATTCATTTTTACCTTTTCCAATCAATTGTTCTTTCTGTTGTTTTACTAAATTGTTTACTAAAGTTGTGGTAGCAGTTTTAACATCCGTAGTGATTTTTGGAGTTGTAAACGAACCTCCAAGAATTGCATTTACAGGTATGTTTTCCAATTTGGCAGCATTTGCAGGAGATAATTTTGCAATTAAATTGTTGACATCGGTACCCAAATATTTTGCAGGAACATCAAATTTTAAATTATAATTCATCAATTGGTCAAAACCATGCGTTCCGCCAACAGTTACTTTTATGTCTTGGTATTTTAAATCAAATGGTTTTACAGTAACTTTTCCATCTTTAAATGTTAAAGCCGCTTTCAAATCATTCAAATTTAATTTTGTCAAATCGATAAAATTCAAATTTGAATCCAAAGCACTCAAAAGGGTAGAATTTTTAGCATTGACTGTAGTTGACAACAATTGACCCGATAAATCTCCAGATAATGTTTTTAAATCAGGAGTCATTTCATTAGCATCTAAATTTCCTGATAATTTAATTGTTGAATTCAATTTTCCGTTGATGATTCCTGCAATTGGTGCAATTTTTTTCAACATATCTAATTGTGTGAAACTATCAGCAATATTTACTTGATTCAACCCAAGATTCATGTTGAAAGTTGGTATTTTTGCTTTGGTAGAAACCATTCCGTTTACGCCAATCGAACCGCCAAAAATATTGGTTTTCACATTTTGTAAAGTAACCGCTTGGTCTTTTACAATCAATTTTCCTGAAACATCTTTCAAAGTTAAATTGTCGTATAAAACCGTATTGGCTTTTGCTGTAAGCGAACAATCCAAGAATGCAGGAATTTTCATTGCCTCAGTTTTAGCTTTCGTTTCTGTTTTAGCAGTTGGTTCTGCAGTAGTCATAAAATCGGAAACCGCAAGTTGGTTAGAACTCAAATTAAAGTTTCCTTGCAAATTCTGATTTCTGAAAATAAATCCGTAGAAATTTTCTAAAACTCCAGTCACGTTCATGTCGCTTTTTCCTGTAGTAGCTTTAAATTCCTGAAGATTAACACGACTCGGATTGAATTGAATAATCGCGCTATTAATATTCATCGATTTGCCGTTTTCATCCACATATTTGAATCCAGTTAAGTTGATATTTCCTGCATTATTAATGTTCTGATACTGACTTTTTTCAACCGATGCCATATCAAATTTAGTAGTTACATCAGCTTTCAAAATTCCAGAAAGTGGTTTTTCTAATTTAATAGGATACGCTTTTGATAGATTTCCTAAATTGATTGTTCCTTTCAATGCGGCGTCAACCAAAGCATTTGTTGCCACGTTTTTTACGTTTGCTTTAGCGTTAAAAACATCTTGATCAATAGAAAATGATAGTTTGTCTAAATTCACATAAGTGTCATTCATTACACCAGTTTCATTGATAATTTTAGTGTCGATAATAATGTTTTTAACCGATTTTGGTAAATCAGGATATTGAAAAGAAGCATTATTGGAAGCAATAGCAATATTAAATTTTGGAACGGTTGTATCGGTCAATATTCCTTTCGCGAAACCAGCAACGGTAAAATCGCCAGAAGTTTTCACATTATCTAAACTACTAGCATAAGCTGAAGGAATCAATCCTAAGAAGTTTTTAAACGATGAAGTTGGAGTTTTGAAAGTCAAATCATAATTCTGTCCAGCGTCAACCATTTGAATAAATCCATTAAATTCAAGAGGCAATTCGTTGATTTTAGCTTTGTTTTCTTTGAAAGTATATTTACTTTGTTTTAAGTCAATTCCGAGAATTGCATCCAAAGAAACATTAATATTATTCATATAATTTACTTTGTCCATATTCAACGAAATTTTTGCTGTTGTTTTAGTGTCTAAATCTAAAACATCATTTGTAAAATCGCCAGTTCCAGAATGATTGATGCTGTCAAGAACCATCGAAATTTTAGAAGATTCATCAAAATATTTGAACTTGAAATTTTCAACATCGTATTCTTTAATTTTTAAAGCAAGTGGTTTACTTTTTCCATCGTCTGTTTTTTTGTCTTGATTTTTTAAAGCAATGTCGAAATTTCCAACGCCATCTTTATTGAAAATGATATTAATTAATCCGTTTTTGGAAGAAATAGCATCGATATTTAAAGGTTCGTTATCGCCATTAAACAATTCCATCACCGACATTTTTAAATTTAATTCTTTGAATGAAACTAAAGTGTCACCTTCAAATGGTGCTTTGTTTACAATAGATAAATTCTCCATAGCCACATTTGCATTTGGAAAACTTTTAAACAAACTTAAATCAGCATCTGTAAAAGCTACTTTTGCATCGACACTTTCATTGATAGATTTTAAAATTTTTGCTTTTATTTGGTCTTCAAATAAATACGGAATTGCAAAAGCTGAGACAACTAATAACAACAATACAATTCCAACGATTTTTAAAATTTTCTTTACCATAATGAATCACTATTTAATTAACTAATTCAATGCAAATATCTTGCCTTTCTAAAAACAATAAACAAATTTAGTGTTTTAAGATATTTTTAGTTTGTAAAATTGTCATAAAATGTTTCATTATTTCCTTGAAGTAGAACAACTTTTACAAATAAAAATCCGTCTCATTTTTCAATAAGACGGATAAAAACAACTAACCCAATCGTTTTTTGATTAATTAATTTTCAACTCATAAGCCATTCTTGCTTGAACGCCTTTTTGGTTGGTCATTTGTTTTATTTGTTGAAGTACTTTATAGTTTTGCTCTCCAATTTCTTCTTTGATGATGGCTTGACGCGATTGTGCAAATCCAAATTGAGCTAAAACATCTTCAAAACTTTTCTCAAATTCTGGAAAATTTTGAATTCTATATTTTGATGTTTTCCCAAGTTTAGCAGCTTCTTTTATAGCCTCATTCATTCCGCCAATTTTGTCAACCAAACCAATTTTCAAAGCATCTTGACCACTCCAAACTCTTCCTTGACCGATAGCGTCAACTTGCTCAAACGTTAATTTTCTTCCAGTAGCAACTCGATTTACAAAAGTTGAGTAAATCTTTTCAACACCTTCTTGAGCAAAACCTCGATAGTTTTCATCTAATGGCATAAACGGACTGTAACCTGCGGCATTTGTATGTGTTTTTACTTGTTCGATATCTAAACCAATTTTATTGGCTGCAATGGTAAAGTTTGGTAAAACACCAAAAACTCCAATCGAACCTGTAATTGTATTGGCTTCTGCAAAAATTTTATTAGCATTACAAGCAATATAGTAACCGCCAGAAGCTGCATAATTTCCCATGGAAACCACGACAGGTTTTACTTTTTTAGTCAATTCAATTTCTCTCCAAATCAGTTCCGATGTTAATGCACTTCCTCCAGGAGAATCAATTCTTAAAACTACTGATTTTACATTTTTATCAGTACGAGCTTCTTGCAAAGAACGACGCATCGCACCTTCTCCAATAAGATTTACATCACCTTCACCGCTACCAATTTCGCCTTGAGCATAAATGATAGCAATTTTATCCTTAGTTGAATAATCTTTTGACGTTGAAGCAACTTTTTCAGCATAATCTTCAATTAAAACTTTTTCATAATCTTCATCAGCCGCAACCTTCAAAGC
The DNA here is from genome assembly GCA_947457105.1 of Flavobacteriaceae bacterium. Lineage (GTDB taxonomy): Bacteria > Bacteroidota > Bacteroidia > Flavobacteriales > Flavobacteriaceae > Flavobacterium. Next base: position 9,278 of record CANGUP010000064.1, on the reverse strand, counting down.
TTTTTTGATGTCATTATGATAAACATCTTCATAGGCAATAACGTCAATTAACTTTTCAGCTTTTGCCATTTGTGGTGTTCTTGCTAAAAGTCCATCAGCTACTTGATTTAATCGTGCAACAGAGATTTTTCGGCTAGCAGCAACATCGGTGACAACCGAATTCCAAACTGAAGTTAATAGTTGCGTAGTTTGTTCTCTATTGGCATCACTCATTTTATTTTCTAAAAATGGTTCTACTGCACTTTTGTATTTTCCGTGGCGAATGACTTCCATATTTACACCTGATTTTTCTTGTAAATCTTTAAAGAACATCAATTCGGCAGATAAACCTTTAAAGTCTAATTCTCCAATCGGATTCAAATAAATGGTATTGGCAACCGAATTCAAATAGTAATCTTTTTGCGAATAAACATCGGCATAAGAATAGATAAATTTCCCCGATTTTTTGAAATCTTCTAAAGCATCACGCAACGCTTTGGTTTGTGCAATTCCTAAATTTGAAAAATTGTTTAAAATCGAAATTCCTTTAATGTCAGAATCGGTTTTGGCATATTCGATTGCGTTAATTACATCAAATAAGCCATCATGTTTGTCTTTGTCGTTAAAGAAAGGCATATCATCGTAATTGGTTTTACCAGCATAATCATAATTGATTTTAGATAAATCCAACTCGATAATCGAATTACTTTGAACAGTCACTGTTTCAGAATCTCCACTGCCAGCAATAGCGCCAATTAAGATAATTCCGAAGAAAAAAATCATACAAAAAATAAATAGTCCAACTATAGTGGCTAACACATTTCCTAAAAATCTCATACTTAAATAGTTTTTCTAATTAGTAGTTTAATATCATAATTTGTTACAAACTATTTGATTAATTATAAAATAAAAATAGTTATCAACACAAGCTACAAATATACTTCAATTCTAAAATTCTTTTAGTTATTTTGCCAAATATGAATCAGCAACATCAAGTCGTACTTTCTATAGGTAGTAATCAAGGCAATCGTCATGAAAACATTGAGCATTGCATTGATTTGTTGCATCAAGAAGTTGGAACTGTAATAAAGGTTTCTTCTTTATTTGAATCTGATTCTTGGGGTTTTTCTAGTGATTCTTTTTATAATTGTGTGGTTTTAATTCATACGTACAAAAATCCGCAAAAGCTTTTGAAAAATATTTTGAAAGTCGAGAAAAGGTTGGGTAGAGTTCGAACAGAAACTTCCAATTATCAACCAAGAGTTATTGATGTTGATATGATTTCTTTTGATGATGAAATTATTGAATCTGAATCATTACAAATTCCGCACAAACATCTTCAAGACCGACTTTTTGTTTTGTTGCCAATGAAGGAAGTGGTTTCCGATTGGATACATCCGATTTCTCAAAAATCAATTTCAGATATTTTAAAAGATTGTAAGGATAAAGGAAATTGTGTTAAGATTTCAAAATTGAATGCGCCCTTGCAAAAAATCAATTTCGATGATTTCAATTACATTGCTATTGAAGGAAATATTGGCGCAGGAAAAACAACTTTGGTTTCTAAATTAGCAGAAGATTTTAATGCTAAGACGGTTTTAGAACGATTTGCAGACAATCCGTTTTTGCCTAAATTTTATAAAGATCAAAACCGATATGCTTTTCCGTTAGAGATGTCTTTTTTAGCCGATAGATACCAACAAATCTCTGACGATTTAGCGCAATTTGATTTGTTTAAAGATTTTATAATTGCCGATTATCATATTTTTAAATCTTTAATTTTTGCTAAAGTAACGTTAGCTGAAGATGAATATCGTTTGTATAAAACGCTTTTTGATATCATTTACAAAGAAATGCCAAAGCCCGATTTGTATGTTTATTTGTATCAAAACACCGACCGATTATTAGCAAATATAAAGCGAAGAGGAAGAAGTTACGAGCAAGAAATTCCGGCAGAATATTTAGAAAAAATCAATAATGGTTATTTAGACTACATCAAAACTCAGAAAGATTTAAATGTACTTATAGTAGATGTTTCTGAAAGAGATTTTGTAAAAAATCAAGAGGATTATATTTTTATTCTTGAAGAAATTAAGAAAAATCGGAATTAGATTTAATTTTTTGAAATAAATCCCAAACTACAATTCCTGTACTTACCGATACATTTAATGAATGTTTACTTCCTAATTGTGGGATTTCGATAACGCCATCACTTAGGTTTATTGCTTCTTGCGAAACTCCAAAAACTTCATTTCCGAAAACTAATGCGTATTTTTTGCCTTTTTCAGGTTTAAAATCATCTAAGAATATAGCACTTTCAACTTGTTCAATAGCATAAACAGAAGTGCCTTCTTTTTTAAGGTTTTCAATAACTTCAATTACACTATTATTGTGTTCCCATGCGACAGTTTCAGTAGCTCCTAGAGCTGTTTTATGAATTTCTTTATTTGGAGGTGTTGCGGTTATTCCACAAAGATAAATTTTTTCAATTAGAAATGCATCAGAAGTTCTAAATACTGAGCCAATATTGTGAAGACTTCTAATATCGTCTAAGACAATGATTATTGGTGTTTTTTCAGCTTGTTTAAAATCTTCAACCGATTTTCTTTCAAGTTCGCTGTTTTCTAATTTTCGCATTTCTAATTTTTTTGGTAAAGGTATTCAAAAAAAAAGCTTCCGAAAATCGGAAGCTCTTTTTTATGAGGGAAAAATATTAGCTTTTTGTCTCTGTTACTGGAGCAGCAGGAGCATCTGGAAGAACATTACCTTTAATTGTAATAATTTTTGTAGACTTTCCTGTTGGAACTGGAGCAGCGCCTGGAGTTGTTGAAGGTGTTGTTACAGGAGTAACATTTGAACCTACAGCATTAGAAGTTACAGTAACTGATTTAGTGAATGGACCAACTCTACTTGTGTCATATTTTACTCCAATTTTACCTGTTTCTCCTGGTTGAATTGGTTTTTCTGGTTTAGATGGTACTGTACAACCACAAGATCCTTGAGTATTTTCAATGACTAAAGGCTTGTTTCCATTATTGGTGAAAACAAATTCTCTTTGTCCATCTGCATTGTGTGGAATATTTCCATAATCAATAGTTTCATTTTCAAAAACTATCCCTGCACCATCAACTTTAGTGCTTTCAACTTTAGTTGATACTGCTTTCTTAGCTTTTTTTGCTTTGGATTTTGTTTGAGCATTTGCAGAAGTTAAACTGAAAACTGCTAAAACTGCTACTAGTAATATTTTTTTCATTTTATTTAAAATTAATAATTTAACAAGACAAATTTATATAAAAAAAACTTCTATAGGTATAATGAAACTTAAATTTTTATTAAATGAAATGTTAATGGTAAATTTTAATATTAAATAATTAAATTCGTAAGCTAAAATTTAAAATAATTACCCATTGTCATCTAAAGATAAAAGCCCGAAAGAAACACCATTAATGAAACAATACAATGAGATTAAAAGGAAATATCCTGACGCTTGTTTATTGTTTAGAGTGGGAGATTTTTATGAAACTTTTGGTGAAGACGCTATTCGTGCTTCTAAAATTCTTGGAATTACTTTGACAAAGCGAGGTGCTGGCTCAGAAACAGAAACGGCTTTGGCAGGTTTCCCTCACCATTCTATAAATACCTATTTACCGAAACTTGTAAAAGCAGGTCTTCGAGTAGCCATTTGTGATCAACTTGAAGATCCTAAAATGACTAAAACCATTGTTAAACGTGGCGTGACTGAATTGGTTACTCCAGGTGTTGCCATGAATGATGAGGTTTTACAGTCAAAATCGAATAACTTTTTAGCATCAATTTATTTTGGAAAAAAGCAATTAGGAGTTTCATTTTTAGATGTTTCTACAGGAGAATTCTTAACGGCTCAAGGAAATGAAGAATATATTGATAAGTTGCTTCAAAATTTTAGTCCAAGTGAAATTCTAATTCAAAAGAATAATAGAAATCAATTTAAAGAAAGTTTTGGAGAAGATTTTAATGCATTTTATCTTGAAGATTGGGTTTATCAGGAAGATTATGCTTTTGAAACATTGACCAATCATTTTCAAACCAATTCGCTAAAAGGTTTTGGAATTGAAGAATTGCAAGATGGAATTATCGCTTCAGGAGCGATTTTATATTATTTGTCAGAAACTCAGCATAATCGTGTTCAGCATATTACTAGTATTCAAAGAATTGCCGAAGATGCTCATGTTTGGATGGATAGATTTACAATTCGAAATTTAGAATTATATCATAGTTATAATCCTAATGCTGTAACTTTATTAGATGTAATCGATAAAACACTTTCACCAATGGGTGGACGTTTATTGAAACGATGGTTGGCATTGCCTTTGAAGGATGCTAATAAAATTAGAAGTCGTCATGAAGTGGTTATTTATTTGAAAGAAAATCAAGAAATACTTCAAAAAATACAATATCAAATAAAGCAGATTTCCGATTTAGAACGATTGATTTCTAAAATTGCAACAGGAAAAGTTTCTCCAAGAGAAGTTATTTATTTAAAGGAATCTTTGGATGCAATAATTCCAATAAAAACATTGGCTTTAGAATCTAAACAAGAAGCAGTTCGTGTCATTGGCGATAGTTTTCATAGTTGCGAGTTGCTTCGTGAAAAGATAAAATCTACATTAAATCAAGATGCACCAGTTGCTATTTCAAAAGGGAATGCTATTGCTATAGGAGTTCATGCCGAATTAGATGAATTAAGAAGTATTGCTTTCTCAGGAAAAGAATTTTTAGAAGGAATTGAAAAACGTGAATCTGAAGCTACAGGAATTTCCTCTTTGAAAATATCATTCAACAATGTTTTTGGATATTATATAGAAGTTAGAAATACACATAAAGATAAAGTTCCTGCTGAATGGATTAGAAAGCAAACATTAGTAAACGCTGAACGATACATTACAGAAGAATTAAAAGAATACGAAACCAAAATTCTTGGAGCCGAAGAAAAAATTCATCAAATAGAAGGACAGCTTTTTGAACAACTAGTCAATTGGATTGCAACTTATATAAAACCTGTTCAGTTAAATGCTAATTTGGTTGCTCAGTTAGATTGTTTGACATCTTTCACGCAATTAGCAATTGAGAACAATTATGTTTGTCCAATTATAGACGAAACATTTGAATTAGAAATTACCAATGGTCGTCATCCTGTTATTGAAAAGCAATTGCCAGTTGGAGTTCCTTACATTGCTAATGATGTTTATTTAGATAGAGAAACCCAGCAATTAATTATGATAACCGGACCAAACATGTCGGGTAAATCAGCTATTTTGCGTCAAACAGCTTTGATTGTATTACTTGCTCAAATGGGTTGTTTTGTTCCTGCAGAAGCGGTTAGAATGGGAGTTGTCGATAAAATATTTACTAGAGTAGGAGCAAGCGACAATATTTCTATGGGCGAATCTACTTTTATGGTAGAAATGAATGAAACAGCTTCTATTTTGAATAATATTTCCGATAGAAGTTTAGTGCTTTTAGATGAAATTGGTCGAGGAACAAGTACGTATGATGGAATTTCTATAGCATGGGCGATTGCAGAGTTTTTGCATGAAAATCCTGCTCGACCAAAAACGCTATTCGCAACACATTATCATGAGTTGAATGAGATGAGCGAAATGTTACCTCGAATTCAGAATTATAATGTTTCTGTAAAAGAGTTAAAAGACAATGTTCTTTTTATTAGAAAATTAGTAAAAGGAGGCAGTGCACATAGTTTTGGAATTCATGTAGCTAAAATGGCTGGAATGCCACAAACAGTAATTCAAAAAGCTCAAAAACTGCTTAAGAAACTCGAAAAAGATCATTCAGGAGATGCGTTGCATGGAATAAAATCTGCAAAGGATGAAATGCAATTGAGTATTTTTAATTTAGATGACCCATTATTGGAGGAAATTAAAGAAGAAATTCTAGGATTAGACATAAATACTTTAACTCCAGTAGAGGCATTAATGAAACTTAACGAAATAAAACGAATGTTGCTAAAAAAGTAACAAATAGGTTTTCAGTAGGTTATGTTTTTGTGAAGTTTTTTTTATAAAAAACGTTTGTATAATTGAATTTTAATATTACATTTGCATCCGCAATACGGAACAAGTGTTGTCGTTCATACAAAATCTGATAATGCGAAAATAGCTCAGTTGGTAGAGCGCGACCTTGCCAAGGTCGAGGTCGCGGGTTCGAGCCCCGTTTTTCGCTCAACCACCTATAATGCTCGGATGGTGAAATTGGTAGACACGCTGGACTTAAAATCCAGTGAACAGTAATGTTCGTGCGGGTTCAAGTCCCGCTCTGAGTACTAAAGCTTCAAACTATGTTTGGAGCTTTTTTTGTTTTAATTTGATTCTGATTTGAGTTATATGGGTACTTTTGTTATAAGTAAAAGATTGAATGGGTATTACAAATATGAATTTACTTCTAGAAAAGGTAAGGCAATTTTGGTAAGTAATGATTTTGAATTGCGTTTTGAATGTGAAGAGAATATTGAGTTGCTAAAAAAATCGGTTGCTAATTTGTTTTTTATGAAGTTCAAATCAAAAAACGGTAAACTATATTTTAAAATTATTTTAAATGAAAAAGAAATTGCTGTAAGTAGAAAATATACAACGCAATTATTGATGGAGAAATCAATATCAGAAATAGAACGTTCTTTACATAACTCTGAGGTTCTTGATTTTTCAAATCAAAATGATATTTTTCCTCCTTCTGAAGAAATCTTCGGGTCAATATAAATATATTAAGCAAAAAAAAGCTCTGCAATGCAGAGCTTATTTTTTGCTTAATTAGAAACTGGGTTCTAATTATTTTTTAGCTGGAGCTTCAGTAGCTGGAGCTTCAGTAGCTGGAGCAGCAGTTGTATCAGCTGGAGCAGCAGTTGTATCAGCTGGAGCAGCAGTTGTATCAGCAGGAGCTTCAACAGCAGTTGTATCAGCAGCAGGCTCAGCAGCGTTTTCTGATTGTTTACAAGATACTACAGTTAATGCAGCGATAACAGCTAAACTTAAAAATACTTTTTTCATCTTAATTTAATATAAAAGGTTAATTATTAATTCGGAGCAAAGATATAAATTTTTTTAATCGAAAAAACTTTTATTTAACTTTTTTTAAAAATTCTAACTTTGAATTCCGGTTTATTACTTTACAAATTTCATGCCAAACTATAAATTTAGCTAAAATTATTTTTTCACTGCTGGTTGTATGATTTTCAATTCGTTAATGATGTTTTTCGCTCCAGCATACTTATCTATAATAAATAGAATGTATCGTGTATCAACCATTATGTTTCTACAAATGTCTGGAGAGTAATAAACATCACTCATTGTTCCTTCCCAAACTCTATCAAAGTTCAAGCCAATTAAGTTTCCATTTTTGTCTAAAGCCGGACTTCCTGAATTTCCTCCAGTAGTATGGTTAGTAGCTATGAAACAAACAGGCATTTTCCCTTTCACTCCATAAATACCATAATCTTTAGTATTATACAAATCAATTAATTTCTGAGGGACATCAAACTCATAATCACCAGGAACATATTTTTCCATAACACCATCAAGTGTTGTAAATGGCTCATAATATACTGCATCATTTGGTTTGTATCCTTTTATTTTCCCATAAGTAACACGTAAAGTGCTGTTGGCATCAGGGAAAATACGATCTGATTTTGGACTTAATTCTAAAATGGCTTTCAAATAAGTTCTTTGCAAAGCAATGTTTTTCAAATTTAACTCGTCATATTTTGGAGCTACATTTTTAGTAAAGGCATCTGCCATTGATTTTATTACTTGATATCCTTTATCAGCATTCATGTTTTCAATAACTGTTTTAGAATCTCCTTCAAGTAATGATCTGAATTTTTCTAATGATGTTAATTTTGAATTTGCAAAAACATCAGTTGTTAATTGAGATGCATTAATATTGTTTAAACTCTCAGGTAAAAACTGTTTTGGTGATTTAGTTGCATATAAATTGATTAGTTGCTCAAATACATTTTTATCAACTTCTGCATTATAATCTTTATAAAAATCTCCAATTCCGCTTGAAAGTGTGTTTTTTCTATCTGTAAATGATTGATCACCTTTAGTGTTTAAAATTTGTTCCAATTGGTATAATTTATATCCAACAGAAAGAAGTTCTGTGTTTCTCAAGGCAACTTCAGAAAAATAATCTCGTGCTAAAGCATAGTCTTTAATTTCTGTATAATTTTTTTCAAATTCTGATAGTAAATTTCCGTATTCAGCTTGTTTGCCTGCTTTTGCTACTTTTTGTTGAAAGTCTTTCTCAAATTTTTGTTTCGCAGCAACTGCATTGGCTTTTTTCAAACCTTTTGTTTCACCCATCCATTTTTTCCAATAATTAGCAACAGATGCATATTTAGCAGCGTATTGAATTTTGATGGCTTGATCTTTTCTCATAAATCGATCTTGCACTTTCAGAGCCGCATCACGAATTTCAACTTTTGCAGGATTTAATGTTTCTACAATTTGATTAACGGCTACCGATGGTAAATATTCAGTAGTTCTTCCTGGATAACCCATAACCATTGTAAAATCATTTTCTTTTAAACCTGTAATTGAAATTGGAAAGAAATGTTTTGGTTTGTATGGAACATTGTCTGTAGAATAAGCTGCCGGACGATTATTTTTATCAGCATAAATTCTGAACAATGAGAAATCGCCTGTGTGTCTTGGCCAAACCCAATTATCAGTATCAGAACCAAATTTACCTATCGAACTTGGTGGCGCACCAACCAAACGCACATCTTTGTAGCTTTCTACAACAAATAATAGGTATTGATTTCCGTCGTAAAATGTTTTTATACGATTTTCTTGCCAAGCTTCTTTAGGAGAATTTTTAACTAACTCCGAAATGTTCTGTTGAATTTTCTTTTGTTTTTCAGCTTCCGAAGTTAAACTAGCAGTACCTTCAACTATTTTAGAAGTTACATCTTCAATTTTTACCACAAAAGTTACTTCCAAATCTTTGTTTGGCAATTCTTCTTCCATTTTATAAGCCCAAAAACCATTGGTTAAATAGTCATGTTCAACGGTTGAATGACTTTGAATATTATCAAAACCACAGTGGTGATTGGTCAAAATCAATCCTTTGTCTGATATTACTTCAGCAGTACAACCACCATCAAAATGAGGAACGGCATCTTTCAAACTCGATTGGTTTATTGAATAAATTTGTTCGGCAGAAATTTTCATTCCTAAGGTTTTCATTTCGCCTTCGTTCATTCCTTTTAGCATCGATGGAATCCACATTCCGCCTTGTTGCGCTTG
>CANGUP010000063.1 GCA_947457105.1 Flavobacteriaceae bacterium | reverse complement strand
TATTCCAATATTACGGCTCCATTTTCTGGAGAAGTTACTAATACGTATGTAAAAGAAGGTGATATGGCGAATCCGGGAATGCCTTTAGTTAGTGTTGAAGGAGTTACGAGAATGCAAGTGACAGCTATGGTTTCTGAAAGTGATATTGCTCAAATTACTAACGGAATGGCAGTTAAAGTTTTAGTAAAATCAATCAACAAAGAAGTCGCAGGAAAAGTTTCAGAAGTGAGTGGTTCGGCTAAAAATACTGGCGGACAATATTTAGTGAAAGTCACCTTGAACGCAACTGACAAATCCATTTTATCAGGAATGTTTGTTAATGTTCAATTTCCAATAGCTAACAAACCAAAAGCGGAGACAACTGTAAAATCTGATAAAGTTATGGTTCCAGAAAGTGCTTTAGTAAAACAAGGTCAACTTACAGGAATTTACACCATAGCTGGCGGAAAAACAGCCATTTTAAGATGGATAAGAATCGGAAAATCATTTGGAAACCAAGTAGAAGTTTTATCAGGATTATCGGCTAACGAGCAATACATCGTTTCAGCAGAAGGTAAATTGTATAACGGAGCTAAAGTTTTAATTCAATAATTAATCAATTTGTAAATGTAACAATGTAGGAATAGACAACAATTCAGACTTGTTTTAATTGTTACATTGTTTTATTACTACATTAAAAAATTAATACTATGCAAGAAGGTATATCAGGTAAAATAGCCCATTTTTTCATCAACTCTAAATTAACCATTTTATTGATGGTTGGATTGATGATAATTGGCGTATATAGTTCGTTCTTAATTCCGCGTGAAGAAGAACCGCAAATCAATGTTCCAATGGCCGATGTTATTATTGGTTATCCAGGAGCGAGTCCGGCAGAAGTGGAAAGCCGTGTTATAAAACCATTAGAGAAAGTTTTGTCAAACATCAAAGGTGTTGAGCATTTGCATAGTATGGCTATGAATGGTCAAGCCATGATTATTGTACAATTTTATGTTGGTGAAGATTCAGAACGTTCGTATGTTAAATTATACGACGAGTTGATGAAAAACGAAAATATGTTCCCAAAAGGAGTTTTCAAACCTATGGTTAAAACGCGTTCGATTGACGATGTTCCCATGATGGGATTGACACTTTGGAGCGAAACATTAAACGATTTTGAAATTCGTCAAATTGCCGAAGAAGTAACTTCTGAAATCGAGAAAGTAAAAGACGTTGCCATTACCAAAGAAATTGGTGGAAGAACGCGTGAGCTAAAAGTAGTTTTAGACAAAGATAAAATGGCCGAAAATGGCGTGGATGCTTTGGGTGTTATGCAAATGATTCAAGCCAATAATGGTAGTTCGCAATCAGGTAGTTTTGTTTCAAATGATAAAGAATTTTTACTTACAACAGGACAATTTCTTTCCACTTCAGAAGATGTTGAGAATTTGGTTGTGGGTGTAAATGCAAACATGCCAGTGTATTTAAAACAAGTTGCTGCTGTTCAAGATGGTCCTTCAACACCAAGAAGTTATGTGTCTTTTGGTTACGGAAAAGCCAATGAAAAATTTACTAAAAACAAATCAGAATATCCAGCCGTTACTATTTCTATCGGAAAAGTAAAAGGCGCTGATGCGATGAAAATTGCAGATAAAATACTTGAAAAAGTAGAAGGTTTGAAGAAAACTTTAATTACCGATGATGTTCATGTGGAGGTTTCTCGTAATTATGGTGAAACGGCTTCTCACAAAGTAGGAGAATTATTGATGCACTTAGGAATTGCGATTATTGCAGTTACGCTTTTAGTAATGTTAGCTATGGGTTGGCGTGGTGGATTAGTGGTATTCTTTTCTGTGCCATTGACGTTTGCATTGACCTTGTTTGCTTACTATATGTTGGGTTATACGCTGAACAGAATCACGCTTTTCGCCTTAGTTTTCGTGGTCGGAATTGTAGTGGATGATAGTATTATCATTGCCGAAAACATGCACCGCCATTTCAAAATGAAGCGATTACCATTCAAACAGGCGGCTATTTTTGCAATTAACGAAGTTGGAAATCCTACGATTTTAGCAACGTTTACCGTAATTGCAGCAATTCTTCCAATGGCGTTTGTATCAGGAATGATGGGACCTTATATGAGTCCGATGCCTATTGGTGCTTCTATTGCGATGTTGCTTTCATTGTTTGTAGCTTTAACAGTTACGCCTTATTTGGGTTACCATTTGTTACATGAAAAAGAGGAACAAGAACACAAAGCAGAACAAGGATTAGAAACGTCTTGGATATATAGAGTTTATAACAAAATTGAACGTCCATTTTTAGAAAATTCTACCAAACGTAGAGTAATGTTGGGAATTACTGTTGTCTTATTAGCAGGTTCTGTTTTGATGTTTTTCACCAAATCCGTTTTGGTAAAAATGCTACCTTTTGATAACAAAAACGAATTTCAAGTGGTAGTTGATATGCCCGAAGGAACTACGTTAGAAAGAACAGCTGCTGTTACTCAAGAAATCGCTCAATACCTTACCACAATTCCAGAAGTGGTAGATTATCAAAATTATATCGGAACTTCGGCACCTATTACATTCAATGGTTTGGTTCGTCATTACGACTTGCGTGGCGGAAGCAATATGGCTGATATTCAAGTGAATTTATTGCACAAAGAAGACCGTGATTTACAAAGTCATGATATTGCCAAATTGGTTCGTCCAGAAGTGCAAAAGATTGCTAAAAAATATGGTGCAAATGTCAAAATTATTGAAGTGCCACCAGGGCCACCAGTTTTATCAACATTGGTTGCCGAGATTTACGGACCCAATTATAAAGATCAAATTGCAGTTGCCAATCAAGTAAAAGGTATTTTAGAAAAAACAACAGATATTGTGGATATTGATTGGTATGTGGAAGACAATCAAACAGAATATAAATTGGAAGTTGACAAAGAAAAAGCAATGCTTAACGGAATTGCTCCACAACAAGTAGTTGGAAATCTGACTTATTTATTGAAAGAATATCCAGTTTCTACTTTATATGATGAAAATTCTAATAATAGTGTTGGAATTGTATTGTCTCTAGATAATAAAGATAAAACTTCGTTACAAGATATTCAGAATTTAAAAATTAAAGGAAGTCAAGGTAATGTGGTTCCAGTTTCTGATTTGGTAAAAGTGGTTGCTGATACTTTGCAAAAAACAATTTACAGAAAAGACCAAAAAAGAGTAGTTTATGTAACAGCTGATATGGCAGGAACATTAGAAAGTCCGGTATATGCTATTTTGGGAATGAACGAAGAATTGCAAAAAATGAAATTGCCAAAAGGGTACAAAGTCAAAGAGTTGTATATGGAACAACCATCAGATGAAAGCGATTTCACTGTAAAATGGGATGGCGAATGGCAAATTACTTTAGAAGTTTTCCGTGATTTGGGAATAGCATTTGCGGTTGTAATTGTAATCATTTATATGCTGATTGTAGGTTGGTTCCAAAATTTCAAAACGCCAATGGTTATGATGATGGCGATTCCACTTTCGTTGGTCGGAATTGTATTTGGACATTGGTTGTTAGGTGCTTATTTCACAGCCACTTCTTTCATCGGAATGATTGCTTTGGCAGGAGTCATGGTTCGAAACTCCGTCTTGCTTATCGACTTTATAGAAATCCGACTGAACGATGGAATTCCATTAAAACAAGCCATTATCGAAGCAGGAGCAGTGAGAACTACACCAATCTTGCTAACAACTGGAGCTGTTGTAATTGGAGCTGTAATCATCCTATTCGATCCAATTTTCCAAGGATTAGCGATTTCATTAGTATTTGGAGCCATCGTTTCAACAATTCTAACTTTGATTGTAGTGCCATTAATCTACTACATCACTGAAAGAAAAAAATGGGAAAAACCAACAGAAGTTATCGAAGAAAAAACTCACAACTCATAACTAGAAAATATGAAACTATTACTAATAACAGCTATTGCCGAATTTGAAAAAGAAGTAAAACAAATTCTAAAAAAAGCACAAGTCAAAACGTTCTCTTATCGAGAAGTTACAGGCTACAGAAATACGTCAGAAGACTCCATTGAAAGCAATTGGTTTGGAACAGAAATGAACGAAAATGAATCCATAATGTTTTACGCCTTTGTAGAAAAGGAAAATGTTGATATAGTTTGTAGCGCAATTACAGAATTCAATGCGAAACAAGAAACATTATCACATATCCATTCCGCCATTCTTAACATAGAAAAATCTAATTAATTTGATATCTAATATTTAATATCTAAAATCTAATATTAAAATGAAAACAAGAATCATACACGCAGTAGCAGGAACTTTTATCCTTATCAGCATTCTTTTATCTTTATATGTAAATCAGAATTGGTTGTGGTTTACTGCCTTTGTCGGTGCAAATCTTTTACAATCATCCATTACAAAATGGTGTTTGATGGCCGATATTTTGACTAAATTAGGAGTGAAAGATTAAACAAATTAATTGCTTTAAACATAAAATGGTTCTCTAAGTGGGAACCATTTTAATTATTTTTTCATAACTTCCTTTATTTGTTTCAGATAGTATTTCTTTACCACAGCGGTATCTCCACTTAAATCAGAAATACTTCTTTTTCTTTCATTGAGCATAAAAATAATAAAACTGGTAAAGAAGAAAGCGTTAATACAAATCATTTGAATGGAAAACATGTTTGAGTTTAGACTTTGCAAGTATTCCGATTGCTTTATCCAACTCAAATCATTGTAATGATTTGCATCGGCTTTACTTACAGCAAATAGAGTATTAATTATCGCAATAAGTCCAAGTAGTAAATTGGGTAAGTGCCTTCTAAAGGCGTCACTATAGGTTATAGCATCACCATTCATTTTTAATATATGCAATCCCAAAGCAAGTTTGCCTGGTGTAGCACCAAATCGGGTAGGAAAGTAGATGTGATAAAAAATATTGATTACATTACTAACTAGAATACCAACAAAAACATTATTTAAATTCAAGCTGTTGTAAAAAAGAAATCCAATGGTCATTGGAGACAAAATAATACCGTCTAACAATAAAGCAGCAAATCGATAGCCAAAGTTACCATATATACTATCGAAACTTCCTTCTAAATTAACTGGTAATTGCTTGTTTTCCATGTGTTTGTTGGTATAAATGAAATAGTTTTTATACAACTATTTTATGCTTCAAACCTATTTATTTTTTTTGAATAATACAACTTTAGTTTTTTTATCTTTAGTTTTTAAAAATCAGCAAATGAGTAATTTTATTTTTGTCATGAACTTAAGAGCCAATAGAGCCATGCCTTTGAAAAGCGTACTACATGATACGAAAAAATTCACGCTAATGCATTTCGAAACTATGGAAGCCAAACCGCATCTAGAATGTATTAAAATTAGCATCACAGAAGAAGAGCATAGCGAAGAATTTACTACTAATCTCAATTACAATGCAATTTTAAAGCTTTGATTTCCATCAAGTCAATAGAACTTTTTATCCTAAATATCAATTCATAAAAGTAGAGGTTGTAGTGAATGAGAAAGATATAGACAAAAACCTTAAATACAGTTTTGCGTTAATTATAAAAGAAGATAGTGACGACGATGGTGATGGTTATTTTATCAAAAGACCAAAATCTTCACCAGGGAAAATAGTAAGTTTTAAGACTATTGAAAAGTTTTTTAGTTATTGCTATTTTATAGTATTGCTATAAAAAAGGTATGGCATAAAAAAAAGGATAACTCGAGTTATCCTTTTTTTAATTTATATAAACTTATTATTTACATTCGTCAAGAGCTTGTGCAAAAGATAAGATACTTTCTAAGTTGTTTTTAAACTCTTTTTTGTCGACTCTAGCTAATAGTTCCGGACAACCTGCAGCTAATTCTTCAAAACGTTTTTTCGGACCTAACATCCAAGAGGCAGAAGCATTCGATTTTCCTTCCGATTCGTTGGCTGCTTTTATGATGATTTCTCCATTAAAATATTGGTAAACCGACATCTTTTTACCAGCATACATTTCTTTAACGAATTTTTTGCTAGCTCCAGAAAGTGTTACACCACCATTTTCAGTCGAAACTTTGAAGGCTACTGTTGCAAATTCTTCTCCATTACTTAGGATTAGTTTATTTACTTCATTCGCTTTAAAACTTCTTTCAGAGAATTTTCCTTGAAAATCTTTAACAGTAACCATTACGGCATCACTTAAGTTCAATCCTCTGCTTTTTGGCATATAACCAGTAATGGTATCTTTTTTAATTGTCAAGATGTAAGCCAAAGTATAATTTGGATCAGTTTCAATGCTATAAGGTGCTGATTGCGAATAAGAAGAATTTGAATTGTACGTTTGTTGAGGTACATTTTCTTCAAATATAAAATTCTTAGTATCTACAGGAAAGTGTCTTGTTTTTAATTGATTAACATTAAATAACGCAATGTTGTTGTCATTTTCTTTAATCATTGTTTTTCCATCACCTGGATCGTAATCGTTGGTAACTAAGATATTAGCCCATTCGTTAGACTTGGCTGGTTGGTCTAAATAGTTGTAGATTTTAGCTAAATTGTAGTAAGCACTGTAACGTATTTTTCTATCAGCTTTAGAATCAGTAGTATATTTGTTAGATAATGATTTGAAATAGTTGATTGGTTCTTCCAATTCTTTTTCAAAACCATCTACTGGTTCAGCAAAGTTCATTTTGTCAAAAACAGCTTTGGCTTGTAAGTAAGCATTATATTCAGCAGCTTGCTCTGGGTGTTTTTTATTTGCTAAAATCCAAAGTTGATCTTTACCTTCTTTTATCGGATAACCAAATTCGTTGTTTAGTTCGTAATTCAAACGATTCACTACTTCATTCAAATAGTTGTTTATTATAGTACTTTGTAACGAATACTGACCATTTTGTGCTTGGTTGTAATTCTCAGTTTCAGTTCCTTTTATGGTATTAGAACCATTAAAACTGATGATTTTGTTGATTTTACCATCGCCACTTACCACTTTTGCATTTCCTTGTTGGCTATAAGAAACCACAGGAGTGTAATAGTATCTAGTAGATTGAATTCCGTTTCTATCTTTGTTTGTAACCGTTCTAGTAGCTACTTCTTTTTTAGTAACCACTGGGTTCTGAAGCATTACTTCAACACTCATGTAACCATTCTTTTCTCTTTTTTCTAAACCAGAGATAGTTACTTGATTTTCAATAAAGTACTTCGATTTGTTGTACAACAAAGAGCGGTCAAAAGAAATTAAAAACGAATAGTTTCTATTCTTCTTATCCAAGATAGGTTTCGTAGGTAGTTGTACATACGAGTAGTTGATTTCAAACGGATCTAAATCCGTAGATTGTGCAAAAAAACTACAGGTCGTAAGCAGGAATAATGCTAAAAAAACTTTTTTCATAAGTAAGATTTAATTTTTGCAAATATATAAAAAGTTCGTTAGTTACAACCCACCAATGTTTTTATTAAAAAACTAATTTTTAGAGGGTTTATGCACTAATTTTGCAATCTAGTATTCAACTTTTTAACCTTCAATGAACGCTACATTTTCTAACAGCAAACAAATAGGAACCGTAACTACTTTTTCAGAACTGGTGCAAACCGATTTTGAAGGAGTACGCAATGCCCTATGCTGGTTGCGAAATTTGGAAGGCGATTTTAAAGAGCTAGTAAGCAAACTCCAACTGAAAGAAAATATAACAGAGATTACTCCCAAAGACCTATTGGCACTTCAACTGTCAGAACAAGGGAATAGCGCTAGGGAAATTATCTTAAAGGATTTACAATTACTAACCGATTTCGGAGCAGCTCCTGTGCTCAACTTACTGAAATACTACGAACGCGATACCGACTTCGATTTCATTACTACCGATGTGTATTCCTTTCATGTAGACCGTTCGCCTATTGCTACCGACACTTTTTTATGTACCTATCACGGAGCAGCAAGCGACCTCATTGCCAACGAAGAAGCCCAACAAAAAATACTCGTACCCGAAATTAGAACCAAATTAAAAGACCTCCACGATGGTCCTGAAGTTGAATTTGAAGACTTTTTAATAGAAAACTATTTCGATTTGCATTACCAAGCGCAACCCAACGCCACTCCAACTAACTTAGGTATAGGTCATCTGTGGCGACTGGCAGTAGACCATCCCAACCAAAAAGTACCACCATACATTCACAGAGCACCAATAGAAAAGGATGGTGAGTATAGGTTGTTGTTGATTTGTTGAGGAGCTAACTATTTCATAAAAGCTTTTGTCATCAATTCTATTTCACCTCTAGGAATTCCATGGTCTTTTGCTATTGTTTTCCAATTGCTGGTTGCTTGATTTACTTCTTTTATTATGGTGTCCATTTGTTTTTCATCTAAACGGAAATATGTTCCCACACTTTTAGCCAATTCGAAATCGAGGGCATTGTTATTGTTATCAATATTTAGTGGGCACGGATTACAAATCCGCGCTATCGGGATTACAAATCCGCGCTATCGGGATTACAAATCCGCGCTATCGGGATCACTCGAAGGCAAATCCCTATAAGCTTTCGCTAATTCAGGCAATAAATCAACATTGCCCTCCATTAAAGCTTCTTTCTTTTTTCTACTCCAACCTTGAACTTGTTTTTCACGATAGAAAGCCTCATCGATTCTTTGGTATTCTTCGTAATATAATAGCGAAACAGGCAATCGTTTCTTAGTATGATTTGCACCTTCACCATTTTGATGTTGCGCCAATCGTCTTTCTAAATCATTCGTACTTCCAGTATAATAACTACCATCCGAACAAAGTAAAATGTACATATAACCTTTCATAAAATAAAATATAATACTAAAAAACATCTCCGTAAGCAGTGACTTCGAGTAACCTCAGCCACCGCTTTAAACAAAACATAACCGTAAGCAGTGACTTCGAGAGCCTCAGCCACCGCTAAGAAACCTTCCTCAAGCTACACACCTCCGTTGGCTGAGGCTCTTTATTATTGGATATCCTCCGTTGACTGAGGCTCTCGAAGTCAACATTACGAAATGCTCTCGAAGTCATCCAAGAATCAACTATTTCAATTCCTCCACACTTACCTTCAACACCTCAGTCCAATTATAATAATCCACATTATCTTTGTCCATTTCAGAACATTCTTTTAGAAAAAAGATGGTTTTATCAACAAAATCAGGATGCACAAAATCAGGATGCAAATTAAAAAGATAAGGGCTGTGTTGTTTTTACAAGCTTTAGATATTGTTATTGCTTAACATTTGTAAAATAAGGATCATCTGAATTATTTGCCCAATTGCCAGGAGCATAACCAAAATTCATTTTATCACAATAAATCCCTACAATATTTACTAATACATTTTTGCCTCTACTTGAATTAGGTGCATTTTCACTTTTTTGTGATTTTGGTGGAATGTTATAAATGGTAATTTCTTCGGTTTTGTAACATTCTCCGCTATCAATTTCATAGCAAACAGTAACGTTAATTTCATCTATTTTGTATTCGGTTTTGTTTGTTGCAATTATTTGTAAATTTTCAATCCCACCAATGTTGTAATACGTAAAATCATTCGTTGCTACAGAAATATAATCTGACCAATTATTTCTATATTTTTTATTCTTTTCTGTTATGGCAGCATTAATACTTGCTCTTTTGTCTTCTTTTATAATTGAATCCGACTTAATAGTAGAAAGTTCTATTTCGGCAGTACTTGGCTGTGATGTAATAAATGAAAATGCAATAATCGCAAGTAGTAATACACTCAATCCAATGACAACATTTCGTATCGTTTTTGATTTCTTTGATTCATCAACCACTTGGGATTCTCTATTTGTTTTATTAAAATTTGGTGGATGAATTGAGGTGTTTTGATGAGCAAAATTATCAAATTTTGGTGGTACAGCATTTGATGCTATTATTGATTTTAATTCTTCAACATTGCTAGCTGTAGTCCAATTTGATAATCCTTCATACCAAATAGGAGTATCACCTTTTATTTGCATAGTTGCAAGTTCTTCTATGTTGAATGGCCCATTTTCTGTTTCGCCATTGTGAATAAAATATTTTTTCATTCTTGTAACTTTATATATTTGATTTTTAAATTATTTATTAGGTTCTTTATTTACTCATTATGTCTAACTATTCTCAATAATCCCAATCTCCTCCTCACTCAATCCATATAATTCACAAGCCTGAGCAACTGTATATTTGAAGTATTTCATATCTTTTTTGGCTAGTAAAACTTTTAGAGCTATTTCTTTGTCTTTACTAATCGCAAATTCAGAGTGCATTTTTTCTGTTAATTGAACATGGTTTGGTTTTGTGTCTTTCTTCATATTTTACGTATTCTTCAGAGTCTTAATATCTTCCTCACTTAAACCATAAGATTAATATACCATTTGGTCTAAGGTTTTTCGCTTGTATGTTTGGGTTAGCTTAGTCGTAGGTTATTGATTTTTAGAATTCATAATTCATTTATGCTAATCATTGTTATAAAACACATTCAAATATTCCAATTGTAACTAATGCACTCAATTCATCCTTTTCCAAAATAATATCTTTATATTCTGAGTTAAATGATAAAGGTTTCAAAACAATAGATTCATGACTCCAAGAATCATTTTCAATTTTTTTCTTACTTAGATACTCTTTTATTGTGTAGCCTGCTCCAAAACCAGAATCTTGAAATGAATAGTGTTCTGCTAGAACTATTTTACCTTCTCTCGAGCCACCAGAATATTCTTTAAATAAACAATACGATCCGTTAGGAATCTTTTTGTTCATTGATTCACCAACGACTTTGCAAACAAAATATCCTTCTTTAGCGCTTATATGCATAGGTAATTCTATCCAATTAAAGTTGGAATGAATTTGCAAATCACTAAAACTACCTGCCGCAGCAGTAATATCAACATATGGAACTGAATTAACATATGGTTTTACATCTTCAAAAGGTAAAACTCTAAAAGGAATCTTTTCCGATTTAAAACATTCAATGTTATTCTTTAAATAGTCTCGAAGATTTTCATTACAAGCATATATGAATGTACCTCTAATCCCTCTATACATTATTGTCTTATAGATGTTAATGATATATGCTTTTAAATCGTTTATATCTGAAATTCCATTTTTACCATAAGAATCAAAATAAAGTTTAGGATTAACTTCAATTTCTCCAGTTGTTTTGTTGTAATCAATTTCACGTCCAAAAATCACACCAGTATAATTTAAATCATATCCTTGAGTGGTATGAATACATCCTACTTCTTTAAAAGCATTTGGTGAATTTACCCAATCTCTGTCTGTTTGATTCCATTGAAATTGTATGCCTTCAATTTCTATATCAATAGCCGTTTTATCTTCTTTAGAAGACCAAGGCCATGAATAACCAGCAACCAATCTGCTTAAACCAAATAATTGTTCTTTTTTTTCAAGTTCGGTATATAAATCTTTCAGAGAATCAAAGACTAATAACTCATAATTTTCAATGGTAAAATGTTCTTTTGTTTTTCGAGAAGTATGCAATAATTGATCAACGAAAGTGATGTAATTATTTCCACCTCTAACACGCATCTGAGATTTTAATTCAAGATTTAAAGTATTTGGGTTTTCTAAAAGACTAGAAAAATTTCTTTCATCTATATCAGAAGGCTTAATAGACTGAGCCGAATCATAAAAAAAAATTTGGTTTTTACTATTTGCTATTATCCAATCTAATTCATTTCCACTATCGTCTAATCCTAATTTTTGGTTATTCTTTTTAAATGCTCCTAGCCATCCTATATTTTTATACTGCCTCAATCGATGGGCTTCATCGATAATAAGTAAATCATATTTTTCTTTTAGTTTAAAAGTGTCAGATGGACTCAAAATCATGGATGACTTAAGTCCAGGAATTTTTCTGAAAACTGATTGAAGAGATTCTCTTAGTGAAGTCATCGCAATTACTAATCCTATTTTAGCATTTGGATATTTTAATTGAAATTCTTTTATATAATTTACTTCTTTTAATTCATCATCATTAAACTCATCTTGGCTAGAATTCGAAACATCAGAACATAAAAGTTTTATTAAATATGTTGCCAATATTGTTTTTCCAGTCCCTGCACTACCTTTTATGAAGATTCTATTTGACTTTTTAGTACATAATCCATCAAGTATTTCAAGTACTGAATTATATTGATCTTCATTTAATGACTTATAAGGCGAGTATTTAAACAACTCAGAGTTTTCAATTTCCAAAAGCGATTTACTAACAATCTTTTTTTCAATTAGCTTATTCCATATTTCTTTAAAAAGGTCTTTATATAAATCTTGTTGATAATAATTATGGTTAATTAAGCCATAGTTTCCATTCTCAAGCTTATAAGTACCTTCAGATGTAATGTACTGTATTAAATTTGATTCAATATCTAGGGTTGCAGATTTATTAAACTTATCACTTCCTATAATAGATATTTTATTAAAAATTGTAGATTTTTTAGGATTCCCAAGGTGATTTTTAATTCTACTTGCGGCATTTGTTGATTCACCAACATACGCAATTTTTTGAGTTTCATTTTGAATAAAATAAACTAATGGCCATTGGTTTTTTACCCAAGGGTTTTGTTCAATTTTATCCAAAGAATCTTTATTAAAATCATATAGCTCGGATACTTCAATTGATAATTCAAAAGATAAACTCATAACTCATCATATTTTTTAGCCGTTCCTTTAGCTTTTTCAACAGGGTACTTTTCAGCGTTAAATTTTATTTTTTCTAGCACTATTTTTTCTACATCTAAGTCAAGTTTATCAGCAAGTAAAAAAGCATAGGCAAAAACATCAGCTAATTCTTCTTTTAGTTTGTCTTTATTTGCATCCTCATGATTTTTCCAAAGAAATTGTTCTAATAATTCATTAGCCTCTATGCTTAGTGCAATTGATAAGTCCTTAGGATTGTGAAATTGTTCCCAATCTCTTTCATCTCTAAACTTTTTTAACTCATTAATTAAAAAATGAGTTTGAGGCCTAGAAAAAGGTTCTCTATTTATTAACAAAACAAATTCTTCTTGATAACCATGAGGAGAGAGTGAAACAGGATAATTATCATAGGTATAACCATCATTTTTAATTTCATCTAATTCAATAGGATTATAATCATTATCAATTAGAAATTGATTAACTTCTTCAAGCATTTGTACTAAAGAGTCTCTTACTGGAAAGGTCTTGCAGAATATAGTTTCATCATATAGAAAACCTCCATATATTCTAGAACCTTCTTCGCTATTTGGAAAATATTTTCTTAACACTAAAATAAGTTTTAAATGATTATTCAAACCTACCAAAAAAAAATCATTTTAACAAGAATTATGTAGGTAGTTTTACGTGATTTTGTAAAGGTAAAAAAGAAGTTTTATAGTATTTTACGGTTTTCCATATTTAAGTAATAAATGTTATTAAACAAAAGTTTACACTTTCCAAAATAAAAAACGATAGGATGGAAGTGAAAGAAGTTGCAAAATGAAAGTGTAAATAAGAATTTTCTTTGTCACAAGATGCTATTTGTTAAAAACTCAGGTGGTGTGAAGCCAATGATAACAACGATTTTGGTGAGTTTTCAACAGGTGTTGTACAAGTTGTACAAGTTGTACAACAATGTATTAAATTTACAACATAATTCGATAGAGTAACTGGAATTACTCGAGGTCTTACAATACTTAATTGCTCAAAAATCGGGGTTCTAGCTGCTTTTTTTGAGCTTTTTTTATGGAGTAAAGTGTAGTATTCTCCTCCTTTGGAGGAGTGGCTGAAAGCCGAAATGGTTTTTAATGGAACGTATACGTAATTGAAATTCGAACGCGGATGACACAGATGATACAGATTTTTTTTGTTGCTTTAAATTGTTTGTTTCTTGTCAGTTCGAGTGATTTTGAGGTTTTAAATTGCAAAAATTGAAGCTTAAAAAGGTATCGAAAACTGTTTTTTAGTACTAATTTTTTATTCAAAAAGACTCAAAAATGATGGTTTTTTGCACAAAAAAAAGCTGATAAAGAGTTTTCCATTTCCTTTTTTTCCTTTAGATAGTTTTTTTTCAATTTGTACGGACGAGAATTTCAGTTCATCAGGACGAGACAAATGCTTCGTCAGTACGAAACAAAAACTTCGTCGGGACGAAATGGCGAAAATTTTCGTGAAAAAATGCACAAAAAAAAGACCCCGAGAACTGGAATACTCGAGGTCTTACAAACTAAATTACTTAGTTTCGGGGTTCTAGCTGACTTTTTTGTAAGATAATGTGCTTAACAAATTGCGCATTTTCTTACCAGGTCTGAAAAGGATTCTGTTCTTTTTGATAACACTAGAAGATACTTCTTCTGCGGTGTCTTTACCTTCAGAACTTAATCCTACTTGGAAGTTACCCAAACGTCCCAATTTTACAATGCGACCTTCGTTCAATTCGCCAATGATATTGTGTTCTAACGACATCAATACCGCATAGCAATCGGCTTCGGTCACTGTACATTGATAAGAAATTAACTCCGCGAGTCTTTCTAAATCGGTTTCGCCGTCTGCAATAGCAGCAGCATAGAATTTTTCTGGTGCAAGAATGTCTTGCGGGTTCTTTCTTTGAAGAACCTTGAATTTAACTGGCATAAGTTTTTAAGTTAAATTATACAATAATAAATTTTGCCTCTGAGCAAACCTTCGGATATTTGCCTGACCGACAGATACAAAGATTGATAATTTTAAACGAAAAAGAAAGTCAAAGTTATTGACAATCGGCTTTAATTTTTAACAATGTGTAAGAATACTACTAATTTTTTTGTTTTTATAACTACTTGAAATACAATTATTTATAAAATATGTAAATAAAAAAAATCCCTAAAAATAAGGGATTTTTGAATTTTTACGATAAATTTTCGTATTGAATTTTAAGGGTTTACTTTAATGCTCTTCTGCAACTTTCGTGAATCTGAAAGTTGCATAAAATAGTTTAGGTCAATTAGGTCAAAACCTCTAAAAACTCACTTGTCTCAAAATAGTTTTGCCAAAAGGGACAAGCGTGATGTTTTCTACTTGAAGCGTTGATTTATTTTTTGCCTTTATTGTAATCGTACCATTAGTAAAGAGCGCTTGGTGCTCTGGAACAAACTGAAAGCGATAGCTGTCTTTTGGCTGGTACATTAGGTCATCAAAATTGGGAGCATAAGACTTTCCTTTCAGTTCGATAGCTTCGATAGGTTTAGCATAAAATAATGCACCATAGCTGAAATAGTTTTCGTTGTTCAAGTCTTTTTTTATTTCAACTTCGGCTTTGAATTCTAAAGTTAGCGCCTCTAGTTTTTTAAATTTTCTATTGAAGACAATAAAGTCGTTTTCAATGGTATATTTCTCACTCGTTACAATCTGTTTCACCCATGATGGTTTTCTAATTTTTAAAACAAAGGAAGCTAGCTTAGGATTTGAAATTTTGAAAACGAATTTGTTCTCATAAGGATATTCCGTTACCGTCTCGATGGTGATGGGTTTATTTTGAATCTTTGTGGTTACACTATTGGGCATTAAAAGCACATTTACTAAGGTGTTTTTGTTTTCTTTCAACCAAGCTTTTTCTATAAAATAAGGTGTAATTCGTCCAGCATTAGGATTGCAGCAAACGGCCACATCTTGGTGTGCAGGAGAATATTTGTAACGTGTTTGTTTTCGGTCGGCTTCGATTTCACCATTTTTTGTACCTTCTATTTCAAAGGAATTATCGGTTTTAAGATAAGCAATACAAGAATGATCTGGGTTTCGTGAACCTTGAGCTGCATTGTAAAAAATAGTCTCAATGACTTCAGCAGTTTTCGGATTTCCTTGCTTTTGAAACACTACAGAATAACTATCTAATAATTCTTGAAGAGAACAATATTCATAACCTGTATGAGTAGCATCAGCAGTTCGTTCAGCAATCCATTCGTCTCCAATGGCACCACCAGTTAGGGTTGTAGTGTTTTCAATTCGTTGAATGTAAATTTGAAGTGCTTTTTGTAGTTCTTTATTATCAGAAGCATAAGCTGCAACTAGTAGTGGTCGCAAATGCTCATAAGTATGCACACCGTGGGATTGTAATTTGTAATTGGGATTTAAAATATTACTTAATTGTACATCTTTTTCTGATTGATAGGTTTTGCTAAAATCTTGATATAGAAACAGCGCATAATCGGTATATTTTGTATCGCCTGTAATTTGATACATTTTATCCAAAACATCGGTAAAAGTCAATCCGTGAGAAACACCACCATTAAATGCAGTACCCGAAGAAAACGGACTGGATGTTCC
>CANGUP010000062.1 GCA_947457105.1 Flavobacteriaceae bacterium | reverse complement strand
GCGGCTTTTTTACATAATGTTATTATAGTGCATCCGAGATTTTGATTAGTAGCAGGATAGTTCTTTATGCACTATAATGCCACATTATGTAAAGAAGCTTTGGAAAAAAAATTACTGGCATGAGTTGCGAAGCGTACGTGTTATTGCACCAATAACCATGACAGTAATTTTTTTTGGAGCGTTGGGAAGGAGTGGCAACTGAAAACCTAAAACGTCAATTTACCACTAAACGAAAAAAATACGTTCTCGCTATTAAAAATGAAATTAGCGAAATGAAGCAAACAAAGAATTGATGCTAGGAATACTTGGACTAGGAGCGATTTTTGTGCAGATGAATGAGATAATTTACTTTAAGCCTAATTTATGACTAGTAATGAGTTTTCCATTAATTATAGAAAAATCAAGATTAGTTGCATTCATTTTGAATAACTTATATGCTTTAGCTTTTGTTAAACGATGTTGTAACGTTTTATTCGTTTCTATTGACAAGACACCTGCATAACCAGTTGTAATTATTATTGGTTTCTTTTTATAATCTTCCAATATGTCACAATTTGAAATTTCAGATTTAATGAGCTTTGCAAGTTCAGAAAATTGTTTTATTTCTGTAGCTGATAATTCATATATATTGTCTTTGACTTTTGAACTTTTAACTTGGATTAGCATGATGTGCCAATATCCATCTCGTCTTGCAATCGAATAGATATCGGCAGGTGTTTGACTACCGGAAGCCAAAAATGATTGATATTTTGGAGTTAATTGTCCAATTTTATTAATAATAAATTTTTCTGCAAAATCTCCAGCTGTTCTATTTGGCATTGGAACACCCAAGCCACCTCTCTCTAATATTAATTTACCTTCATCTCTCCATTTGGTAACAATATGCTTTACGAACTTTTCAAAATTTTTCATTTTCGAATTATTTGATTAAAAAAAATGTCCCAAATATTTACTATAAATGGGACAAAATATACTTTTTGAAGAATAAAAGATTATTCTATCAACTTATTTGGATTGATAACTGGCAATATAAAATTACTTAAAGCTGTACCTTGAAAACGTGTCATTAATATTCCTCTTGATGTTGAATATGTAATTGCAGCTAAAGCATTTCCTAAGGCAGGACTTATTGTAACTGTATTGTCTTCTTCTAATTTGGTTAATTCTTCAATATTATCCACATGAAAAACATAAACAAAACTGAACGCTCCGATTGCTTCTTCGCCATCTTGTTTTTCACTTTTGGTTTCAACATTTACTGAAAAATCAGCTTTAATTAATTTATCTGGAATATTAAAGCCCAATTCAAAGTTTACATTGAAATTGTGACCTTGAACTTTTTCTTCCTCAAAATCGAATGGACTATTAATTTGTCCTTTTATGATCTTAAAATCAACAATTTCAATTTTTTCAGGTTGTAATAAATTAGCTGACATTTGCTAATGCTGTTTTATTATTTGATTTTGATTTTTTCCATGCGCTGGTATATGTTACATCTGTATTTATAGTATTGTTTCTATAGAGTGTTACATATCCAGTTGTTCCCATTGGCTTTCTTTGTGGAACATTAATAATAGGTTCCCCAAGTTCTGCTTCAAGTTTGGCTAAAGAACGTAACGTAAAGTTATGTTCTCCTACCAACCATTTGTTAACTTCGGAAGGTCTTTTTTCTAGCTTATCTGCTAAATCTTTTTGGCTAAATCCTTTTGCTTTTAACAACTGATTTACTCGAACCACGATATCAGCATATAATCTCGCGAAGATTTTTGTTTCTTCCGGTGTTTCTGCTAAAATTCTTTGTGCTACTTTGCTTCTCATTGTTTTGGATTTTTAGAGGATGATTTCATCTGAACCATCATAATTAGTAAGTTTTCTATGTTTTTCATTTACAATTATTGTTCCATCTTGTAAAGCTTCATTAATTCGTTTTGCGAATTCACATGCTGCTCTCCATTCTAAATGCAATGAACTTGTTTGATTTGTTGGACCATCTTTGATACCTCCATTGAAAAGTATAACTATGTTGTTTGTGATTTTTAAGGCGTATAATCTTAATGGAAATTCTGGAAAGTGGTAAGTAATATTTTCGATTGTTCTTTTACCTTGTACAGGTAATCCCTTAACTTCGTTTTCATCTCTATTGAATAATTCATCTATTGCTCCGTGATCATTACCAATTGATAACAATACAAAAGACAACAATTCTTGATTTGCTTCTTTATATTCTGCTATTGCATCATATTTTTCAAAGAATAAATCAGTTTCATTTGTCTCGGCATCATCATATTTTACGGTGTAAAAAGTGCATTTAGCAGCTTCATCATCCCATATTTCTAGAGCAAATATATTCACTTTATTATTAGTTTGCAAACAAAAATACACTTTTAAGTGTATTTTATGATTATTTAATATACTATTTAGTTTATTTTTTCAAATGTAAGAATACTATTTGTTACTTAAAAACTATTTTTTCATTTCTAACTTCAATTCTAAAAGGTCTTCTATTTTGAATACTTCAGCATAATCTTTCATGCTACCAATTTGAATTTTTATTGGTTCAATTTTGTCATTTTCTACATAAAATCGGAATTCTTTTTGGTGTTCAAATTCAAGAGGTTTTTCAAATAATGTTATTTCTCTGGAAACTTCTTCTTTATCGTAGTAATCTACAAAACCATGACTGAATTTTAAATTGTTCTTTTTGAGTTCACTTTCTATTTTATTGAAAAAAAGAGGTAGGTTTTTAATCAAAACTCCATGAGTTCCAAAACGTAAATTTCCTTCATCAAACTTAAAATCTAATGGATTAGGAAAACCTTTTGAAGATATTGCATATAAAGAATAAATATTACCCAAAACTTCTTTGTAGCTTTCTTTAAAATGGACTTTGATATAATTAAATTCTCTGTCAATTCCTGGTATTTTGAAAGTGCCTGGTAAAGAATTAATTACTCTTGAAACTCCTTCGTATTTATCGCCTCGCAATTCTTCATCTTCAACTTTGCGGAAATATTCAATTGTATTCATGTAGATTGTTCCATTTTCGAATAAATCAAGAATGTTTTTCTCGCTACCTAATTTTAAGAATAGTTTTATTGTGTGTTTCATTTTTGAAATTACGATTTAATTTAATTTTTCTCAATTGGATAAAAATACATTTGAAACCAACCATTTAACCTTTTGATATTAATTTGACCAATACTAGTTTCCCAAATTCGCCCTGACCAATCTTCATTACTATTTATTTCACCTACTTCAAAATATGATTTTCCATTTATATCTGAACCTAATTTATCTGCAAATAACTTTAGCATTGCTTCAATTTCACGTTGACTAATAATATAGCTCCTTGATGGATTTTCTTTTCCCAGAATAAACAAAGCATCATTTACCTCTGAATTTGGGATTAGAATTTTATTAAAGAAATTAAAAAAATACTGATTTGTATAATTTACCCAGCCAAAACTTTCTCCACTTTCATATTTTTGTTCTTGAAAATTTTCAATTCTTTTTAATTCTTCATTTATACTTATAAAGTGATCATCAAAACTTTTTGCACTAAGAAATAAGTTATAATATTGAATGAACTCCCTTGGCTTTACAACAATGGTATAAATCCCTAGTTTTTGAAATACTGCTTTTGCTTTGTGATAATTTTTGTCGTCATTGGTAATATAAAATTCGCATCTTGATGCAAATGCAGAATGAGAGGCATCTTCAGTTGTATTCTTAAAAGTGTTTTTCTCTTTGTCAGTGACTTTTACTTTGTCAGCTTTGAAGCCATGCAAATCTAACTTAACATACTCATTAGTAATATCGTTAAACCATTCTGGAGCATTTTTAGTTTTATCAAAATATTGATCAACATTAAAATTGTCTATTCCTGTTTTCTTGTAAGCATTATCAATAATTTCAAAAGGGTTTTTATTTTCGTTGAAATGTCCACTGTTTACTCCAATTTGTTGAACCATATTTCTTAAATCTTTGTAGTCTTCTGTTTCATTCATATTGTGAAACATTTGACCAAAACTTTTGAAGAAACCATTCATTGTTTGATCTTCTTTTAATCCTGGAAACATTTTGTTCAGCATTGCTGCACTTTCAGGGTTTTCAAAAGCTTCTTTAAATGCAATGTCTAATGGTATTGAAGAAATCATATTTTTCATAGAATTTACTAATCCAAACATTGGATCATTCTCTTCAACGGAACTAAACAAACTATCAAGGCTGAAATTTTGAAACATCGGTGCTTCTCTAATTCTATCATCCAGTAATTCTCCTGGTTCATATTTACTTAAAGTAACTTCTTTTGAATTATTGACCAAACATAAGTCATTGGTTAAATGGGTTATATAATCTAAATCTTCTCGAATTAACCTTTGTTCTTCTTCGCTATGATTTTTGATACTTGCGAAAATATCCCCAATATGCGATGTAGAATATACTAGTAAAAATTTATCCTTGTTTAAAATTAGATTACTCAATTCAGGAAAATAATTATTCTTCATTCCTGACATAACATTCCAATCTAAATAAACTTTAATCATAATTTATTGTTTTTACTAAACTATTTCTTCTTCAGTATTTATTAATTCACTTATTCCCATCATCATATTAAAATGTCCTTCGTGGTTTGTTAGAACGAAAATGTCTTTAAAAACTTTTTTATAATTTTCAATAGTTCTATCTTGTAATTCAACGAATAAATCATCATTGATACTATGTGAGCCATCATTTATCCAACTAATTAATGATGAACATATTTCTTGTTCTTCTTTAGTAGTAAACTTTTGTATTAAATCATCATCGCCATATTTCCCAAAAAGTTTAAAGTAGTTTTCAATTATTCTTCTCATAATATTTTGAACAGTAATACTGGATTTTACATTTTCATTTTTTAATTCTTGCCACAATAATTCATAAGATGATTTTATCGGGTTTTCCATATTGAAAAATTGAATATTCGTAAATTTTTCGTTTTTTCTTAATATCCAAAAATTTGTTTTTGCACAAAACTTAGTTCTTCCGTCAATGAAAGATACTTCTTTATGAAAATAGACATTATGAGTTAAAAGAATAATTTGTTTGATGTTTCCTGTTTCTGATTTAATACTTTTAATAATATCTTTTATAAGCGTACTAACAACAAATAATACATTGCTGTCTAAACTTGAAATTGGATCATCAATAACTAAAATTCTTTCATCATTCACAGTTTCTTCAGAACTTCCTCCTTTAGCTAATTGCAAATAATACAGAAAAGTAATAAATGTAATTTCACCTTCGCTTAATGTTGCTTCGGCAATTGTACCGTCTTCTCTCTGAATTTGATAAAACCCATCTTCTGATGATGGTACAATTTCAAAACTTAAAAAGCCATAAGACTTTAAAAGTCGATTAATTTCATTAATAGTTGGCTGGATACTGGTTACATTCTTGCTTAAATTTTTAATTTCAATATCTAAATCACTATATTCTTTTAATTTAGCAGTTAATTGACTTTGAAGAGCAGTATTTCCAGTTTGTAAACCATTATTCTCTGCATTAAATTTTACAATATCAGTTTTGAATTCTTCAATTATGTATTTCCAAATCGATTGAATTAAGCTTGTTTTTTCCGTAGCAAAATTTGCTACAATATCATTGTGTTTTGTAATTTCTGTATTAGCATTTACAATTAAATCTGAAATTAAATCTAATTGTTCCTTTACTGAAATTAATTCAATACTTCTGCTGGGTTCTTTTGTTTTATTATTTAGATATTCGCTGTTTGCAGTATTCTGTCCAATTAATGTTTTTAAATAAGCGGAAAATCTATCAATATTTAATTTTGTATCAGGAAATGATTTTTGATTGGTTTCAAGATTGTTCAATTCATTTACAAAGTTGTTCATCAAAGAATTATATTCTTCTTTTAACGTTTTTATTGTATTCAAATCATTTAAATAAGTTTCGTCAAAATAATCTTCTAATTGTTTTTTGAAATCTTCTGAAATTGTTTCTTGTTGACAAAACGGACAAGTAGTATTATCTTCTTGGATATAATTTCTACCTTGATTTACCCAATCGTTAATATTCAATTTTTGGATAAGCTTTGCAATATCAACATCTGCTTTACCAACAATTACTTTTTTCCAAATTGGATTGTTTTCTATTTCGATAATTCTATCAAATTCTATTACATTTATTAGCGTTATACTTTGAGGAACTTTTCCAAAAATGGTCTTAGCTTTTTCAGTTATTTCATCAAATGACAACAATGCTTTTGTATTACTGCTAAATTCAGATAGTAATTTATTTTTAAAACTTTCTTTCTGTAAAGAACCTGTAAATGCTTCTTTAAAAGTAGTTTCATATTTTTTATAGATTTTTGTCCAAGTAACTTCTTTAAAATCATTTTCTAATTTTTCTTTTTTAAGAATTTGAGTATTCAAAGTTTCTCTTTTTTTTGCACCATCAGCTTTTATTACTTTTAATGCTTCTACCTTTTCATTTATAGCAGTGATTTGTTCTGTAGTTGCTTCACCAAGGGTAAATACACCTCCAATTTTTCCACTACCAAAATTACGTAGCCTAAATTCCTTATTATAAACAAGAGTTTTTAATTCTTGACCGTTTTTCCAATCTATTGAACAATTATCAAAATTTGTTTTGTCATGTAGAAAATTTGATATTGTAGTTTTCCCGCAACCATTTGCACCATAAATAAAATTTACTTTTTTCAAATTTGCAATTTTAATACCAGTTTCATCATATGATGCTACTTTTTTTACCTCTATCTTCTCTATCATTAGTAAATTTTTTATTAATCTACTAAAATATAAAATAATTCCTAATGATTTGTTTTGATGCAATTTGACTTATTAACCGAGTTATCAATTTTTTTTTCAGAAATTGATATTTCATTTGCGATTTACTACAGATTGTGTAGTGTTTTGCAAACAAAATATTAGTTAAGTTTTGGCAGTAAATGAGAATTATTGCCAAAACTTAACTTTTCATTTCAATGTCGATGTAAGATTTTAGATTATACAATTCGATTTGGTTTTCATCGTCGCCTTCTAATTGTCCAATCTCAATAAAAGCAATATCATTAGCAAATGCTTTTTCTCCAATTAAATACTCGATGTGAACATAAACAGCTTCGCGAAGTCTTGAGTTTTCTTTATGGATAATGTAGTTTTTGAGTAACACTTTTATACCTAAATCGGTTGGTTTGTTTGGCTTTTCTAATGGGATGAAATACATTTCGCTTATTCGCAAAGTGATGCCGTAATATTCTAGTGGTTTGTCGGTGCCAATTTCGTATTTGGTTAGGTTGGTTTCGGGTTGGAGGAATGCAGTTATTTTCCAACGTTCTACAATTGGTGCATGATGGACTAGTAACTCTACTTCTTTGAAAAGATAAGGATTTCCGTTTGCTGTAATGATTATCTCTGCACCGTTTTTTTTGTTTTTAATGATGAGGTCTAGGTTTTTGTTGTATTGATGTAGTATCTCGATTAGTTTGTCGAAATGGATTTTTAGATGGTCTTTTGGTATTTCGTTTAGAAGAAGGAAAACGAAATTGTTTTGTTGGAAGTAGTTCCAGAAGTTAGTTATTGTGTTCATGTTGTTTCTTTTTTTTGGAACGCGGATGAAACTGATGCTTCGCAACGCTGATTTATACGGATTTTATCTTTTGTCTTGAGTTGATTTTTCAAATGCTATTAAATTTACCATCTCTCGTAATCGTGAGCGAACTCGATTGCCGTAATGTTTTTCAATTTCTGTGGCTGATAGGTTGGTGGTTATGTGAGTAAATAGTTTTTTTGAAATGAATAGATCATATCTGCTCAATAGAATTTCTGCCATGACATTGCATTCGTTACCAAAATATTTTAAGTTGTTTTCTGTTCCTAAATCGTCAAAGCAATAGGTTCTTGGTTCTGATTGGTATAGTTTGCCATTGCTGTATTTGTGGATTATTTGGTAGCCGTCCTGGATGAATTCAAAGCTGATATCGCGACATGGTTTTACGAAAAACTTATGTTCTGTTGCTGTTAGGTATTTCATTAAATTCATCAATGATGTTTTACCGCAGCCGATTGGTCCGGTTAGTAGAATTCCTTTGTTGAGGTTTATTCCATATTGAAAACATGTTGGTTCGTCTTTTAAGAAATACGCGATTAGTTTGTACACAATTGGATAATCGGTTTCAATGATTTTGAAATGATTGCCATATAGTTCAACTCCTTTATTTTCTAACCAAGTAATGACCTCATCATAGCTATAATGGCTCTGAATAGTCTTTGTCGGTTGTTGTGTTGAGTTGTTTTGCTCTGTTTGGTTGTTCTGCATTTGAAATAAATTTTGGTGCGTTAATCATCCAATTTTGTGCTGCTGCTTGCCAATCGACCATTGGTGTTTTACCTCCGACTAACCAACCGACACTTTTGAAATAGTTGAAGAATTTTTGAGCTTCTTGTTCCGGAAAGTTATTTTCTTGGAAATAGATTTTGACTTCTTCGATTGTTGGCTGTGACTTTTCTTCTTTTTCTTTTTTTGCGGAACTTTTTTCTTTTTCTTCATCATCGTTTTTTAAATCCAAATTATTTATTTCTACAAAAATTTTTGAGTGCTTTTCCAACTTTGAGACGATTTTATCGTTTAAAATGTTTGTATTGTTTATATAGTTTATAGAAGGTACTACTGCTTGTTCAGTACCTGTTTCACTACTAGTACAAGACTTGTTCAAAGCTTGTTCAGAAACAAGTTCAATAAGTGGTTCATTTTTTGGTTTTCTTTCGGATTTTGGCAGCGGTTTTAAATCTTCTGAAAAGTTGAATAAAATGACATGACTTCCTTTGAATGGATTGTATGATGGTTCGTAATTGATATAACCCAAACTATGCAAGTTCTTCAGACATTTATGATAGGTTGCTTTGGAACTTATTTTACTTATTCGCATTACCTCATCGCGATTAATACTGATTGGATTTTTGAAACGATTGCAATTCCAAAATTGAAACAATGCAATGTATAAACTTACGTGTGTTGGATTTAGCGTTTTATCAATGGCTACTTTTTCGAAGAAACCAGTTAAGTGTTTGATATAATTCATAATTGCTAAAATTATTTGAACAGAGTAGGTAAAGCATTTACCTTATTTCCATTTAATAACTTATCAATATCTGAATTGTCATAATACATTATGCCACCTATTTTGGTGTAGGTGAGTGTTCCGTTGATGCGGAGATTTTGCAAAGTACCTGGAGAAATGTTTAACAGTTTACGGACTTCATTGGATTTGAGCCACTGTTTTGTTTGTTGCGGTTTGGATTGAATGATTTCTTTTAAATCGTTCAAAAGAAGACTTCTGAATTCGTTTAAGTCTTCGCGTGTAATAACTTCGATTGCCATAACGTATGTTTTAGATTGTTATGGCACAAATTTGTAGTTTTTGAATAGTTTTAAATCACAAGTCAATCACAAGTTGTGATAGATTTTTATACAAAGTGTTGTATTTATTGGTCTTAAAGTAAGTCGTCTGTGTTTTCCATCCGTTTTACTAATTTTTCTTTTAATGCGTTTAGGAATTTGGTTTGGTCAGATTTTCGCATTCTAATTTCAAGGAAAGCCCTGTGATACTGACCTAAATCGATGTTGAATATGTTTTCAAAATACTCCGCAATATCTTTCAAATCGGATGCTCCATTATTAAACACACCTTCGGTATGCAAAGCATACAAAAGCTCTATTAATGCGACTTTAGAACCTGTCCAAGTTTGCTTTACCTTCGGGTTGACTTGTGATTTTTCCTTTGTGTCTTTATTTTCCATCATCAACAATTTATCTTCGAGATAAACTTGGATTAAATCGTGCGCTAAAATCTTTGCTACTTTAAAATCGTGAGAGGTTGAAAATGTATGATCTGCTTCAAAATAAAAACTATCTAAAGCTAATTTTACATCGATTTTTCCTCGTAAAAAATATTTGTGATCTAAATAGCTGCTTCCTGTTCTGTAATATCTGTAGAAGTCTAAGTTACCATCAAAATATCTTTTAAGTTTATCTAATTCGTTATTAAGGTATTTTTTGATAATTCTTTCACCACCATGCGGTTTCTTCGTTTCAATTTTGAATATAACGTTATAATAAATTAGTTTTGACGTAAATTTGGGCTTTACATTTTTAAAGAACTCTATTTCTTGTTGACTTGATTTATTTTTCTCTTTTTCAAATAATACTTTTAATTTTTGGAGTGATTTCAAAATAATATCTATAGCACTTTCACAACGCTTTATTGGGTCGTCTATTTCTAAATCAGTAAAATTTAACTGTTCGTTTAAATCTGTTAATAATTGGTTGATTTTTGGGCTCAATTTCTTTGGTATTAATTTTTGATTGAAACTTTTTTAATAATTTAAACTAATACCTAACCCAAATCCCATATCACTATCGTAATGTGTTCTTAAACTTATATTTCTTTTTAAAATGTAACGTGCATCTAGCATAAATTCTGTATCGGTGTTTACCATAAACCCCATTCTTAAGCGTTTTGAAATTGGAATATCCTCTCTCATTAACTGTAATCTTATGTTTCCATCCTGAAATACTTCTGCTTGAGCAATTACTAACATTGGTAATGTGTAATTAACCCCGGCACTTAGAACGGCTCTTTTATCTTTGGTATTTTCTTGTCCAAAAATGTTTTTTTCTATCATTCCATCCATATTCCTGTAACGCCAATCGAAACCAATAAAAGGCATCAACCACTGCATTTTTCCTATGTATCTGCCTAAATGAAATTCGGCTTCATAACCATGCATATCATTGTATCCTAGTCGCCATTCTGCACCTAAACTCCAACGTGTATTTTGGATCATTGCCATACCATCATTTCCATTAGTAGCAAAATCATTTTCTGCCATGAAATGAAAAGCTCTATCATCGGCAAATAATTTTCTTTGTGCTACTTTTGGATTTGGAATTAGCGGATTTGGCGTTTGGTTTTCATAGGTGAATACTCTTCCCATTCCTGCCATCATGTGATACAAAATATGACAATGAAAAAACCAATCTCCTTCAACATTGGCATTGAATTCAATTATGTTGGTTTCCATAGGCATTAAGTCCATTACATTTTTTAATGGTGCATATTCCTCTTGACCATTTAATATTCTGAAATCATGTCCATGTAAGTGCATTGGATGACGCATCATGGAACCATTGTAAAGTGTAATTCTAATGTTTTCTCCTTTTTTTATTAGGATTTTATCTGTTTCAGAAACTACTTTATTGTCTAAACTCCAAACATATCGGTTCATGTTACCTGTTAGTTCAAAACGAAGTTCTTTTACTGGGGCATCTTTGGGTAAAGTTGTTTTATCGGTCGCTTTCAACATGGCATAATTGAGTGTTGTAATTGTAGATAACGCATTGGCATTGTACTGATTTTGATTGTGATTGGAATGATCGGTACTCGTTTCCATATCGCTCATAGTACCCTTATGTTTTGCGCTTACTGCACCAGTTATTTCTGGGTACATTACTACATTCATATCCATTTGATTTAAGGACATACTCATTCCCATATCATCTAAATCCCCATTCATTTTCATCATTCCGTTCATCATTTTCATTCCCTCAAAATATTTTAATTTTGGCAACGGAGCAATCAATTGTTTGATGCCATTTCCAATGTATAATGAAGTAGATTTTGTGCGGTCTTCTGGAGTTGCTAAAAATTCATAAGAAGTATTACTTGCAGGAATTGTAACTATAATGTCATAAGTCTCGGATACTGCTATCAATAATCTATCTACTTCAACAGGTTCTACATCGTTACCATCACTAGCTACAACTGTTATTTTTCCTCCAGCATAAGTTAACCAAAAGTATGATGAAGCTCCACCATTTGCCACACGCAAACGAACTTTATCTCCACTTTTAAACTGTGATAACTGACTTTCATTTTTACCATTAATCAGAAACTTATCATAATATACATCGCTCACATCCATAGCATTCATTCGTTTCCATTCATTGGCTATTTTTGTTTTGAAATGACCTTGTTTTATGGCTTCAGCATAACTTTGTGTTGTTCCTTTTTTAATTGCAAACCAATCGGTTGCATTGTGTAACATTCTGTGAACGTTCTCGGGTTTTAAATCGGTCCATTCACTTAAAATAATAGGCACAGTTGGTAAATCATCTATACCTTTTCGGAATGTTTTGTCATTTTGTTTTTTGTTCATAATGAACATACCATACATACCAATTTGTTCCTGTAATCCTGAATGACTGTGGTACCAATGAGTTCCGCTTTGAATTATTGGAAACGAATATTTGTGAGTAGTTCCCGGTTCTATTGGCATTTGTGTAAGGTTTGGGACACCATCTTCTTTATTAGGTAAAAATAGTCCGTGCCAATGCAATGAAGTGCTTTCTTTTAATTCGTTATGTACATAAATTTCAGCAATATCACCTTCTGTAAATGTTAATGTTGGCATAGGAATTTGACCATTTACTGCAATTGCTCTTTTTTCTTTTCCAGAATAGTTTACGATGGTATCACGAACATATAAATCGTAACGAACTATGTTTTGCGAAAACAGCGTTTGTGTTGCCAAAACGAAGATTACGATTGGTAACAGTTTTTTTGAAAGAATGTTTTGTATATCCATTATAGTAATTGTATTATTTTAATTTTACACTATTATTTTTTTAACAAGATTTCCCAATCTGAAATTTTATTGTTCAAACTATCAATAGTTTTTTTCATTTTCTCCTTATCAGCAATTGAAATGGCTCGCTTTGCAGCTTCAATTGCAATAGTGTAATCTTTGTTTTCAGAAGCTAATTTTTGTCTTAGATTAGGATAATAGAAATTTTGAGGATTTATTTTTTCTGCTTCCAAAAGCCATATAATTGCTTGTTTATAATCTCTATTAGTACTGTAATAATAATTAGCTGCCTGAAATAATAAATTGGCATCCTGAGTTTTACCCTTAATTATATGTTGATCTATCAATGCCACTATTGTATCGTCCTCCTTGCTCTTTACCGGTATTTTAACCATTGTATTTTCCCAAAGTATTTTTAGAAATGCTTCGCTTTTGCTATTGATGTCATTTAAGTCAATAGTAAAAGTTTCATAAAAATTGTGGCTTTTTTCTAAAGGGACTTTGAAACGCATTATATCTTTTTTTTCATCATAGCCCGTTTCTCCATGCAAGGTAGTATCTGAGTTAACAATTATAGTCCAGTCATTTATTGAAGGAATTGAGAATATTGAATAGCTTCCTGCTTTTAATACATTGTTACCAAAAGAAATATCTTCGGAAGTGGTTATGACGGTACAATCACTTGCGCCAGTTCGCCAAAGCTTATCAAAAGGTACTAACTCACCAAATATTTTACGCCCTCTGACCAAGGGTCTGCTGTACGTTATTTTGATTTTTGCACTACCTACTTCTTGCTCAAATGAAGCTGCCGGACTGGCAGAAGTAATTCTTATCTGGACTTTGTTTTGTGCAGAAATAAATACTGATTGTAAAATAATTAGGGGAAATAGGAATATTTTTTTCATTGTTTTGAATTATTGGTTACTGTATTTTTATACTTTATGTTATATTGATTTTGTGATTTCTAACAGCAATTATCTCCGGCTTGTATTGGTGGACACTTTACAGTTCCGTAACTACAATAAACGCAACAATCGCCTTGTTTAGGTCTTAAAACTGTTTTGCATTTTTCACACTCATAAAAAAACTGACAAGCATCGGTTGGCATTATTTCGTCTTTACTATACCCACAATTTGGACATGTTAATGTAGATTTTAATTCTACTGATTTTCCATTGTAGATAGTGCAAGTATCACAATTTCCGTGTAATTTGTTTCGATAATAATTTACTATCGTAGCTATGAAAAGCCCAAGCATACCAGCATAAATTAAATAAACTGCATTTTCTGATTTGCTAAAATAATAGGCAAATAATATTGTTATTCCACTCGGGATTGCTATTAATAAAGGATACAGGCAACGATGTTTACGATAGGAAATGATTAAGCCAACAATGGAAATTAAAACCATCGCTTGAAAAATCCACATCGTCCATCCTCCAAGTAATTCAAAGCTTCCAAGTCCAAGAGCTGATGCTGCAAATGCAAAAAGAGGAAAACAGCAAGGCGAAAACAGTGCTGTGAAAAAAAGCCCCAGAGTGCCTAATTTATCTACATTATTAATTAATTTCATTTTGTTGTTTTTGTTATTATTTAAAGTTTTAAATTTCGTAATCTCAATGCATTTACAATTACAGATACAGAGCTAAATGACATTGCTAAAGCGGCGATCATAGGAGATAATAAAATTCCAAAAACTGGATATAAAACTCCAGCTGCAATTGGTACACCTAATACGTTATAGAAAAAGGCGAAAAAAAGATTTTGTTTAATATTTCTCATAACAGCATGGCTTAAGTTTTTGGCTTTTACAATGCCTTGTAAATCTCCTTTGACTAAAGTTATTTTGGCACTTTCAATTGCGACATCTGTTCCTGTTCCCATAGCTATTCCGATATTGGCTTGTGCTAATGCCGGTGCATCGTTGATACCATCACCAGCCATGGCCACAATTTTGCCTTCTGCTTGTAATTTTTTGATTTCGTTTAATTTGTCTTCGGGTAAACATCCTGCTTTATAGGAAGACAGGTTCAATTCTTCTGCAACTGCTTTGGCTGTATTGATATTATCGCCTGTCATCATAATTACTTCAACTCCTTGTTGCATCAGTTCTTTTATTGCAGCGGCACTTGACGTTTTTATGGCATCAGTAATGGATACAAATCCAACAGCAATACCTTCTACTGCAATATATGAAACGGTTTTTCCTAGTTTTTGTTCGGTAATGATTTTGTTTTCTATATCGTCAGAAATACTAGCTTTTACTTGTTCCATTAGTTTTTTATTACCTAATGCTACTTTTTTATTGGTTACTGTTCCTGTAACTCCTTTTCCGGCAATGGCTTCAAAATCTTTTACTTCGATTAATGAAATGGATTTTGTTTTGCCATAATTGACTACGGCTTGTGCTAATGGATGCTCACTATATTGGTTTAATGAAGCTATGCTTTGCAATAAATCGTTATCATTGTTATTGGTCGCATAAATTTTTTCGACCGATGGTTTTCCTTCGGTTATTGTTCCTGTTTTATCTGTAATTAAAACATTAACCTTATTCATGTTTTCTAAAGCTTCTGCATTTTTTATCAAAACCCCTGATTGTGCGCCTTTACCAACACCTACCATTACTGACATAGGCGTTGCCAATCCTAATGCACAAGGACACGCGATGATTAATACTGCGATGGCATTTATAAAACCATATACTAATGCCGGTTCGGGACCAAATTTTGCCCAAATGAAAAAGGTTATAACAGAAATGATGACTACAATGGGCACGAAGTATTTGGAAATACTGTCTGCTAATTTCTGAATTGGCGCTCTCGAACGAGAAGCGTCATTAACCATTTGCACGATTTGTGAAAGCAAAGTTTCTGAACCCACTTTTTCTGCAATCATTACAAATGATTTATTGCCATTTATAGTTCCTGCAATTACATTGTCATCTTTCTTTTTATCGAATGGAATAGGTTCTCCAGTAATCATTGATTCATCAATACTACTTTCACCATCAGTTATTTTTCCATCAACAGGTATTTTGTCCCCTGGTTTTACCCGCAATAAATCGTCTTTTTTGATGTCGTGAATTGAAATTACTTTATCGTTTCCATCAATTACCAAAGTGGCTTCAGTAGGAGCTAGTTTTAATAATTCTTTAATTGCACCGCTAGTTTGGCTATGAGCTCTTGCTTCTAGTAATTGTCCTAACAAAACTAAAGTTAGAATAACCGTTGTGGCTTCAAAATAAAGTAAGACTGTTCCGTGTTCCGTTTTGAATTCGTTTGGGAAAATATCAGGAAAAAGCATACCGACTAAACTGAATAAGAAAGCCACTCCTGTTCCAATTCCGATAAGAGTAAACATATTCAAGTTCCAAGTAATTATTGATTTCCAAGCACGAACGAAGAATATCCAACAAGCATAAAATACTACCGGAAGGGATAATATTAATTGCACCCAATTCCATTTTGAGGCATCCATTATTTGAAGTAAAGGATTATTGTGTACCATTTCTATCATAGCAATGGTGAAAATAGGAACAGTAAATACAACAGCAATTTTCATTTTCTTGACCAAATCTGTATAGGTTTTTTGGTCTTCGCTTTCGCTTGGTCCCATTGGAACTAAATCCATTCCGCAAATAGGACATGAACCCGGAGTTTCTTGAATAACCTCGGGGTGCATTGGACATGTATATAACGTTTTAATCACCGTTAAATCTGGTGCTTTGACTAAATCCATTCCACACACAGGACAGTCGCCTGCCTTGTCGTACACTTTTTCGCCTTCGCAATGCATTGGACAATAATACTTTCCTTGCGTATTGGTTTGGACAACAGTTTCTTTTTTATGATTGTGAGAATTCGTGGAGCAACATGATTTTTCAGCAACATCTTTCGTTAAAGTGTGCTCCTTTGTTTTAGCGTTGC
>CANGUP010000061.1 GCA_947457105.1 Flavobacteriaceae bacterium | reverse complement strand
TCAAATATTTTTTCTTTTGGGGCTTTCAATGTTTGTAAAGAAACCAATCTTCTCATCGCTAATAAAATGAAAAAATTAGATACAATTAGTTTGTAATTATCTAAAACATTCGGGAAAAACATTAAAAAAATAAAGAAAAATAAAATAGTATAAGCACTATCCTTAGTTAATGCGTTTTTTTTGACAATAAAATTTGATATAAAAAGTGATGCAAATAAAATCAATAATAAAACTAACTTTTTTGCAATTTTAAATAACGAACTTAAGCATTTTGTATCCTGCAACTGGTAGGTAAAAAAGACAAAAACCATCAAAATTCCTATAAAAGAATAATTAATTGGTGTAGATTTTTTAAAAACGCTTGTTATCATGAGGATATTTTATATTTTTGTGGATGTAAATATAACACTTGTTTAAAAATGAAAGCATTTTTCGAAGCAATACAATCACTTTTTGTAGATTTTTTATTTAAACCACTAGATTGGTTACGTGCATTAGAGTTAGATAATTGGTGGTTGGCTAATATAGTTAGCTGGACATTAATGGCAATTTGTGCGAAATACATTGTGTACTGGTGCAAACAATTGGCTGCTCACCAAAAAAACAACGAAGAAAACCAAGATACAACGGCTCACTCTTTCTTAAAGTAAGTCGAAACCGATATCTTTTCTAAAATACATCTTATCAAAATGTAGCTTGTCTATATTTTGATAAGATTTTTTTATGGCTTCTTGAAAGCTTTCGCCAAATGATGTAACGGCAATAACTCGACCTCCATTGGTAAAAACTTTTCCGTTTTCTAATTTTGTTCCAGCGTGAAAAGCAATTGAATCTTCGATGTTTTCTAAACCAGAAATTTCAAATCCTTTTCCATAATCTTCAGGATATCCGCCTGAAACAACCATGATAGTTGTAGCGCTTCTTTCGTCGATTTCTAAAGAAACTTGATCTAATGTTTGATTTCCAACCGCTTGAAAAAGTTCTACCAAATCCGATTTCAACCTCGGAATTACAACTTCCGTTTCTGGATCGCCCATTCTTACATTATACTCAATTACTATTGGTTCGCCTTTCACATTAATTAATCCAATGAAAACGAAACCTTTGTATTCAATTCCGTCGCTTTGCAAACCAGCAATTGTTGGCTTTACAATTCTAGTTTCAATTTTTTCCAACAAAACTTCATCTGCAAAAGGAACCGGAGAGACTGCACCCATTCCGCCAGTATTTAAACCTGTATCGCCTTCTCCAATTCTTTTATAATCTTTCGCAGTTGGAAGAATTTTATAATTTTTTCCATCAGTTAAAACGAAACAACTTAGTTCAATTCCGTCAAGAAATTCTTCAATCACAACTTTTGCACTTGCGGTTCCAAATTTTTCATGAACCAACATACTTCTTAATTCAGACTTAGCTTCTTCCAAATCTTGAATAATCAAAACACCTTTTCCAGCAGCCAAACCATCAGCTTTAAGAACGTATGGCGATTGTAATGTTTCTAGAAAATCACATCCTTTTTCAACTGTTTCTTTGGTAAAACTATAATAAGCTGCAGTTGGAATTTTATGTTTGATAAGAAATTCTTTAGCAAATTCTTTACTTCCTTCTAATTGCGCACCCATTTTTGACGGACCAATCACAGGAATATGATTTAAAGCAACATCGTTTTTGAAGAAATCATAAATTCCATGAACCAATGGATCTTCTGGGCCAACAACAACCATATCTACTTTTTTAGCCAAAGCAAATGTTTTTATCGCATCAAAATCTAAAATATTTAAAGAAACATTTGTGGCAATTTGAGATGTTCCAGCGTTTCCTGGAGCAACAAAAAGTTTAGAACATTTGTCTGATTGAATCGTTTTCCATGCTAAAGCGTGTTCGCGTCCGCCTGAACCAAGTAGTAAAATTGTCATTGTGTTGTTTATTCTGAACTTGTTTCAGAATCTCTTCTTAATTTAAACTGATTGTTTTAATTTTAAAGAAATCTTTTCTAAAACTTGTTCTGTTTAGTTGTCATGCAAAAATAGTTTGTTTTCAAAAGAATTTAAAGCTAATTGACAGAAAAGTTTTTGTTTTTAGTATTTTTGAACAAAATAGATTTTTTGTGGTCAACCTTTTCAATTTATCATTCAAGGCAAACGGTTTTCCGATGAAGGAAGCAACTTCTGAATTTGAAAAAATTCAAGCCATTTCTGATGCTGAATATGAAAAATATATTTATTTAAAACGAAAGGAAATTGTTGAATACCATTTAAAAAACAACAAATCCTATAAAGAATTTGTTGGAAAACCTGACTACACTAATTGGAATGAACTTCCGATAATGACTAAAAAAGAATTTCAAAAACCTTTATCTGAAAGGCTTTCAAAAGA
This sequence comes from Flavobacteriaceae bacterium, assembly GCA_947457105.1. Taxonomy (GTDB): domain Bacteria; phylum Bacteroidota; class Bacteroidia; order Flavobacteriales; family Flavobacteriaceae; genus Flavobacterium. The sequence continues at coordinate 14,345 of CANGUP010000061.1, read as the reverse complement.
TTTTACTTTAAAAAATGTTTACGTCAACAAAACTTCAGGTTCAAGTGGCGATCCGTTTATTTTTGCTAAAGATAAATTTTGTCACGCCTTAACTTGGGTAAACATCATTAATAGATTTGGATGGTTTGGAATTGATTTTAATTCCTCTAAACAAGCAAGATTTTATGGAATCCCGCTAGATTTTGTTGGAAATAAAAAAGAACGTTTGAAAGACGTTTTAAAAAATAGTTTCCGTTTTCCAATTTTTGATTTATCGAATGCATTTCTTGAAACTGTTTTAGTAAAATTTAAAACAACTAAATTTGATTACATAAATGGTTATACTTCTTCCATCGTTTTATTTGCCAAATTTCTTCAAAAGAAAAACATTGTTTTAACCTCAGTTTGTCCAACGTTGAAATGTTGTGTTGTTACTTCCGAAATGTTATTTGAAGAAGATAAACTATTAATGGAAAAACAATTTGGAGTTCCAGTTATCAACGAATATGGTGCTTCCGAACTGGACTTGATTGCTTTTCAAAATCCGAAAGATGAATGGCAAGTGAATTCAGAAACCTTATTTGTAGAAATTTTGGACGATAATGATAACATTTTACCTAACGGAAAAGAAGGTCGAATTGTAATTACTTCATTGTATAACAAAGCGCATCCATTCATTCGATATGATATTGGAGATATTGGAATTCTTGACGAAAAAAGCACCTTCAAAAAACCAATTTTAAAGAAACTAATTGGTCGAACCAGCGATATTGCTATTTTGCCAAGTGGAAAAAAATCACCGGGATTAACATTTTACTACGTAACAAAAAGCATTATTGAAGATGACGGAAATGTAAAAGAATTTGTGATTAAACAAACAAAAATCGATACTTTTGAAGTGGAATATGTTAGTGAAAATGCGTTAACCGAAAGTCAAATTTACGATATTGAAAAAGCAATTACAACTTATTTAGAAAGTGGTTTGACTTTTACATTTACAAGAAAAGAAAAATTACAACGCAGCAAAAGCGGAAAATTGAAGCAGTTTGTTTCAATGATGAAATAAATTGGAAGACGCAAATTACGGCCTACAATTTTAAACTTGAAGTCGCGATTTACGATATCGAAATATTTCTTTAAGGTCAAAAATTGCAACCTTAGAGAAATGAAAAAAAATAACAGATACTGAAACAAGTTCAGCATTACTATGAAAATAACCATAATTGCAGGAGCAAGACCTAATTTTATAAAAATCGCACCTATTATAAAAGCGATTGAAAAACAGCAATCTGAAGGAAAAGCTATTTCATATAGATTAGTTCACACAGGTCAACATTATGATAAAAATTTGAGTGATACTTTTTTTGAAGAGTTGAAAATTCCTCATCCTGATACTAACTTGGAGGTAAAAAGTGGTTCGCAAGCTAAGCAAACTAGCGCAATAATGGTTTGTTTTGAAAAAGAATTAACTCAAAATCCTTGTGATTTAGTTTTGGTTGTTGGCGATGTCAATTCGACTATGGCATGTACCATTGTGGCTAAGAAAATGAATATAAAAGTCGCTCATGTTGAAGCTGGAATTCGTTCTGGTGATATGTCCATGCCAGAAGAAATTAACCGAATAGTTACCGATAGCATCACCGATTATTTCTTTACAACCTCAACTTCAGCGTCCGAAAATTTATTGAAAAATGGCGTTCAATCCTCTAATGTTCATTTTGTTGGAAATGTAATGATTGATACTTTATATCAAAATTTAAATAGAATTTCGGCTCCGAGTTTTTGGGATGAATTTGGTTTAGAAACTGGGAATTATATCATTTTAACCTTACATCGTCCATCCAATGTTGATGAAGAACAATCGTTAATCAATTTATTGGAAGGAATTGATAAAATGGTTGGAGATAAAAAAATAATCTTTCCAATTCATCCGCGAACTAAAGCTATTTTGGGTGAAACTAATTTGAATTTGAAAAACATATTATTCGTAGAACCACAAGGCTATTTGAATTTCATGTATTTGATAAAAAATAGTTTTGCAGTGATTACCGATTCTGGTGGGATTTCTGAGGAAACTACGGTTTTAGGAATTCCATGTTTTACTATGCGAACCACAACAGAAAGACCAGAAACTATTGAAATTGGCACTAATAATTTAGTTGGGATTTCTATAGAAAATCTGGAGAAATCTTATAAAAAATTTAAAGATACTGACATGCGTCAGCATAAAATTCCTGAGCTTTGGGACGGAAAAGCATCAGAAAGAATTATTGATATTTTATTAGACACGAATTTCACTAATTAGCACGAATCTTGACCATTAAAATTTCACTAATTCGTGTAAAAAAAGATACTGAAAAAAGTTCAGCATAAATGAAAGAAATCCTAATTATATCTAATTATTATCCGCCTGAAAAAGGTGCTGCTGCAAATAGAATTGAGCAGTTGGCCTTGAAATTGCATCAAAATAATTATAAAGTTTCTGTGATTTGTCCGCTTGGGAATTATCCAAAAGGTGAGATATTTTCTGAATATAAAGGCAAATTTTCAGTTAATGAAAGTCGAGATAATATTACTGTAAAACGTCTTTGGATTTATCCGAGCGTGAGTAAAAATTTGGTTGTTAGAATTATTTCTGTTTTGTCTTTTTCGTTGAGTTTGTTTTTATATTTACTAATTAAAAAGACTCCTAAAAAAGTGGTAGTTCAATCGCCGCCTTTATTACTATCTTTTATCTCTGTTTTTGTACTGTCGTTGAAAAATAAAAAGATAATTCTAAACATTTCAGACCTTTGGCCATTGGCAGTAATTGAACTAAAAACTTTGAAGGAAAACTCTTTTTCACATAAATTCTCTTTGTTTTTAGAACGATTTATTTATAAAAAAGCAACTTTAATAATTGGTCAATCTAACGAAATTATCACTCACGTAAAATCAATATTTCCTGAAAAAAACTGTTATTTATATAGGAATTTACCAGACCATAAAGTTGAAGAATTTGATTTAAAGTTTGAAGAAAATCAACCTATTAAAATATTTTACGCTGGACTTTTAGGAATTGCACAAGGCGTTTATAAATTGTGTGAAAAAATAGATTTTAAATCCTTACAAAAGGACAAAATAGAATTGCACATTTTTGGCGATGGTGCTGAAAAAAATCAAATAGAAGCATTAATTTCTAGCATTAAAGGCAAAAAAATCTTCTTTCATGGCATGATGGAACGTAATGATTTGCACGAAAAATTAAAAACTTTTGACATTGCAATTGTTCCGTTAAAAGTTAGAATTTATGGTTCTGTTCCTTCAAAGATTTTCGAATATGGTGCTTTAGGCTTTCCGATTTTATATTTTGGTGGCGGTGAAGGCGAAACTATTGTTGAAGAAAACCATATGGGTTGGATTGCATCTGTAGAAAATTATGAGCAATTAAACCATGAAATTGAAAAGATTTCTAAGATGAGTAAATCAGAATTATTCGAAATGAAAAAGAGAATCTTTATTTCATCTGAAATCAATTTTAATTTAGATAATCAAATGAATTATTTAATTGAAAAAAAGGTGTTTTAATAGGCTTTATCCTCGCCTTTAAAAATGTTTACAACCGTTTGAATAATGATTTTGATATCCATTACTAATGACCAATTTTCAATGTAGAATACGTCAAATTTGATACGGTTAATCATGTCTTCATCGGTTTCTATTTCACCACGATATCCTTTTACTTGAGCAAGTCCTGTTATTCCTGGTTTCACATAATGACGAACCATATATTTTTTCACCTTACTTGAATACGATTTATTCTGTGACCACAAGTGCGGTCTTGGTCCAACAACCGACATATCACCAAGTAATACATTGAAAAATTGTGGTAATTCATCAATACTCGTTTTGCGCATAAATCGTCCCATTTTAGTAACTCTAGGGTCATTTTTTGAAGCTTCTTTTTCAGTTGTTTCATTGACTTGCATGGAACGAAATTTATAGCAAAAAAATTCGTTTTCATCTAAACCTGGTCTTCCTTGTTTGAAGAAAATAGGTCCTTTAGATTCTAATTTAATTAAAATTGCAATTAAAGGCATTAACCAAGAAAGAATGAGAACAATAACCAAAAAAGAAAAAACAATGTCAAATCCTCTTTTAATCCCTTTTATTGTTGGGTTATGAAGTTGGGTTTTTTGTAGCGATAAAACTGGGAAAAGTTCATAATAATCAATTCTCATGTTTTTAGAAAAAATCTCTTTAGTATCGGGAATAAATTTTATTGTTTTATTGTTTTCGTCAGAAAACTCAACTAATTCTTTCAATTTTTCATTTGAAATTTCATTTAGAGAACAATAAATTTCATCTATTTTTTGATCTACAACAAAATTTTTAATGTCATCTACTCTACCTTTTACCTCGGGATTTTGTTTTTTATCTGAAAAATAACCTTGAAAACGATAGCCGTAATCTTGTCTGTTATCAAAAACTTCTTTGAGTCGAATTGCTTCTGGTGTATATCCAATTATTATTGCATTTCTGAAATTATTTTTGGTAGTAATTCTGTATTTTTTTAGGTAAAAAAACAAGAAGTATTTAATTCCTGCAATAATAACAAAACTAATCGTCATCATAATTGCAATAGCTTTTCCGCTGAAAATTACTGTTTTTGCAAAAGGAAAAAAAGCAATTACAACTAACAGAAATAAGCCAAATTGTTTAAATATTTTAGATATAATTTCTACCGGAGTTGTAAATCTATATACTTCATAAAATTTAACTAAAAAGGCAATAAATATCCAAGCAAGTGTTTGATATACAATATAATATACCATATTAAGATTTAAATATCTAAAGAAATATAAACTTAATATGGTGATGACCAAAATATCTATTGTGATACTTATTGGTCTAATATATTTTGAATATCTACCTGTTTGCTGTGCAACCATATTTTAATGGATGTAACCTTTGAAATCTTTGTGTTCTTCTTTTAGTAATTCTTCCGATGATAAAGATTTGAAATAATCATAGGTTAATTTCATACCTTCTTCTCTGTTTACTTTAGCTTCCCAGCCTAGTATTTCTCTAGCTTTAGTGGTGTCTGGTTGGCGTTGTAGAGGATCGTTTATTGGTAATGGATGATAAACAACTTTTTGTTCAGTTCCTGTTAGTTTTATAATCTCATCGGCAAAATCTTTAATTGTGATTTCATCTGGATTACCAATATTCACAGGATAAATGTAATCTGAATGTAAAAGTCTGAAAATTCCATCAACTTGGTCGGTAACATAGCAAAAAGATCGTGTTTGACTTCCGTCACCAAAAATAGTTAAATCTTCGCCACGTAAAGCTTGTCCGATAAATGCAGGAATTACACGTCCATCGTTTAGTCGCATTCTTGGTCCATAGGTATTAAAAATTCTAACTATTCTTGTTTCCACACCATGAAATGTATGGTAAGCCATTGTTATTGATTCCTGAAAACGTTTTGCTTCATCATAAACACCTCTTGGACCAATGGTGTTTACATTTCCATAATATTCTTCTGTTTGTGGATGAACTAAAGGATCACCATATATCTCTGAAGTAGATGCAATAAGAATTCTAGCTTTTTTTACTCTCGCTAACCCTAAAAGATTATGTGTTCCTAAAGAACCAACTTTTAAGGTTTGGATAGGGATTTTTAAGTAATCTATTGGAGATGCTGGAGATGCAAAATGAAGAATATAATCTAGTTTTCCAGGAACATGAACGAATTTAGTTACATCGTGATGGTAAAATTCAAAGTTTTCAAGTTTGAATAAATGTTCAATGTTTTTTAAATCTCCAGTAATCAGGTTATCCATTCCGATAACAAAGTATCCCTCTTTGATAAAACGATCACAAAGATGTGATCCTAAAAAACCTGCCGCTCCTGTTATTAATATTCTTTTCATAATTTTGGTTCTATATTTATTGACTCTTTAAGGCTTATTGAATTGAAAATACAAAATAATAATGTAAAAAATACAACGCCTCTTTGCCTGCAAAGAAAAGATTCTGTCAAAAATAAACTTATCATTAGAACTGCAAAAGAAAAATGCATAAAATCTTTGTTATTTATTGCTTTTTTTAATGTTTGAAACAGCATAATGACTAAAAGTAGAAATCCAACTACGCCAATTTCGGCAAAATTCTGGATATATTGATTGTGAAAGTTAAATCTTCCATATCCATTATGTAGATTATATTTTTTTTCTTTTTCTAATAATTTAATTTCGGAAGCATTTAAACCAAATCCTTTAAGGAAAATTGATTCTTCTTTCAAAAGTTCAAAAAACATTCTTGCTTGATAAACTCTTAAAGCAGTTCCTGGAAAATAATCATTAGGAGAAAACTTTTCATTGTTCCATGCTTCATTGATACTAATGTTGTGCACACCATTTTCTAAAGTTGCTGAAACATTTGGGCTTATACTATTTGGTGCATTATTTCTAAACTCCTCTTGAAAACGTTGTTTAATCTTACCAAAAGACAATCCAATCAAGATAATCCCTCCAAAAATTATAAGATTTCTTAGTCTCATTTTGTGAGATGCTTTTGAATAGTAGAAAAAGTAAACTAAAATTAAAACAACAACAACTAGAATTATATTTTTGGAAGAAAGTAAAATAATAAATCCTGCGAGAAGTAATGAGAGTGTTATATCAATTTTAGATTTAATTTCTTTTGTGAAAAAATAAAAAAAAGCTAATGCAACAAAAACTGAAACATGAATTGCGTTTAAAAGATTAGGTACTAATCCATAATCATTATCGCTTTCTCCATGGTAGAAAAAGCTCCGTGTGTCTTGACTTATTAAATATCTAATTACTGCTCTTAAAAGAAAAAAAACTACTACTAATACCATTGAAAAGCTATAATATTTCAAAAGGTTTTCTTTTTCTGTTTTGGAAATTTGTACTTTCATAAACACCAATGGCAGTAGTAGTAAAGTAATTCCTTTTGGAATAGCTTTTAACGTTTCGTGTTTATCAATACTCCAAAAGTAGGATACAGACATCCATAAAAACAATACTATTGGAAAGAAAAAAAATAGATTTATATTAAAATTGGTCTTATTGAAATTTATCAGAACCGATAAAATTAACAGTATTAATGCAATATTGTTTACCGCTAATGAAAATGGAATAGTAACAAGTAATACTAAGATGAAAATAAAAGAACTATTCTTATTGCTTTCTTGTTTTATGTCTTGAATAACACTCTTCAAAAAGTTGTAAATATTGACCATTTATTTTCTCCCAATTAAAATCTTTAATTATAGCTTGATAGTTATTTTGAACTTTCTGCAAGTTATCAATTTTTTTGACAGATTCTAAAATATTTTTTACTTCAGAAGGATTAGAAAAATAGATTCCATTTTCTTTTAAGATTCCTTTATTGAAATCGTTATTGTGGGCAATAACTAATGCTTGCGAGGCCATAGCTTCTAAAAGTGATGGATTGGTTCCGCCAACGGAATGACCATGAAAATACAATTTAGAAAAATAACGAAGATTATTTAAATGCTCAAGATTATAAATTCCTCCTAGAAATCTAATGTTTTCGAAGCTTTTAAATTTATTTTTTAAATATTCACCATATTTTGTTTCGTGTTTCCCTATGACTAAAATTGGTGTTTTATCGTTGGATTGAACAACGCCTTCAAGAACCATATCAAGATTATTTTCTGGTTCAAAACGTGCCATAATCATGTTGAAATTTTCTTTTTCAACATTGTATTCTTTTAGAAAATCTTCATTAGGTGAATCAAACGGATAAGCTCCATAGGCAATATAGGTTGACTCTTTTTTGTATTTATCTTTTAAAAATTTTTCAATTCCAATAGAATCTGAGACTAAATAATCACTTGAAATTGCTGCAAGTCTTTCGGCAAATTTTAAAAATTGTTGAACTGGTTTAGAATACTTAGTTCTTTTCCACTCTAAACCGTCCATATTTGTAATAATGATTGGCTTTTTTGGAAGAAGAAAAAACCAAATTGAATTACTAGTATAACCTAATTGAAGGATAATATCAAAATCTCTTTTGCGAGAATCCATGATACAATTGTAGTCATAAATAAACTGCCCAAACGTTCCAAATTTATGTTCGGGATCATTTTGATGAATAATATTTACACCGTGAAAAGTTTTTTCTTGAAATTTGTGATTATGCGAGTTATAGCAATATACTTCATGTCCTTTTTCTACAAGATAAACCGAAAAAAATTCAGCAAATTGTTCAAAACCTCCGTAATGATTTGGAATTCCACGAGTTCCGAGAATGGCAATTTTCATGAAGTGATTTCTTTTTCTGAGGGCAAAAATAGGGAATTTTGTTGTTTTAAAAAATTATAAAAACTAATGTTTTAATATTAATTCATATCCTTTCAAGGTTTCTTGTGCGGTTTTTTCCCAAATATAATCAGTGAGTATTTTTTCCTTTAGTTTTGGATTGAATGTTGAATTGTAAGCTTTATCAATTGCTCTTTTAATTGAATCTACATCGTCTGGTTCACAATAAAATGCATAATCTTCAAAATAGTCATAGGTGTCTCCTTTTTTGGTAACAACTATATTGCATCCCATTGCGGCAGCTTCCAAAGAAGATAATCCAGGTGTTTCCATCCAACTTGCTAATACGTGTACTTTAGCAACTTTGTATAAATCTCGTAAATCATCATGTGAAATTGCACCTAAAAAAGTTACGTTGTCTCCAGCTTCTTCATGAACTTGTTCAACATATTTTTTTTGATTTTGTGATTCTTTACCTACTAGAACTAACTTATAATTTGTTCCTTTCACTGCTTTTACCAAATTTAATGTTGATTTCCTTCCTTCTATTCTGGCCGCACAAAGTATACAATCTTTGAATTCTGAATATTTATTTGGCTTTTCAGTATCGCTATCTGTAAAAACCGATTTATCAATTGCGTTTGGAATGGAAACAAAATTGTAGTTTTTAAGATTAAATTCAGTTGCAACTCTGTTCATTTCTGAAACTGAATTAGGTAAAAAAACAGATGTGTTGTCAACAATCTCTTTCATTAAGCCATAATATCCTTTATAAATCATTTTGAAAACTCCTTTGTGAAAACGTTTTTCAAAATAGTGTTTTATCAATGTTTTTAAATAATTTATCTGATATGGAGAGAGAAAATTGGCTATTTTTTGAAAAATTCCACCACGTGCTTTCCTTTCAAATTCGGTATAAAGACCATAAATTGTTGATAAAGCAATTTTTTTATTTTGCTTTTTTGTATTTATCATTTGACGATAAATGTCCTGAGGTTCCATTAAGTTAAACAAATGAACTAAATCATAATCTTTTAAGTCTGGTTCAAATTCTAATGAAACGTCAACGGTTACACCTAGTTTTTCAAGAAATTCCTTCGTTTTTAACATTTGAACCATGTCGCCACCTGGAGCATCAAATAAATTAGTTCGAGATTGAAAAAGCACTTTCATTTTAGCAAATTAAGAGTTGCAAATATAGTTTTTATTAGTAGTTTTACACTTCTTAAAATTAGGATTATTCTAATAATGAAAAAAATACTATTCCTATTTGGAACTCGACCAGAGGCTATAAAAATGGCTCCGCTAATTCAATGTTTTTCTAATGATGAATTATTTGATGTAAAAGTTGCTGTTACAGCTCAACATAGAGAAATGTTAGATCAAGTTTTGCATTTTTTTAATATTAATGTTGATTATGATTTGAACATCATGAAGCCAAATCAAACGCTTCATCAATTAACTGCTGATTTGATTTCGAGAATTACGGAGGAAATTTTAAGTAAAGAATCGTTTGATTTTGTGTTTGTACAAGGTGACACAACTACTGTTTTAGCAGGTGCATTGGCAGCTTTTTACAAAAAAATTAAAGTTGTACATATTGAAGCAGGACTCAGAAGTGGAGATTTGTTGTCGCCATTTCCGGAGGAAATGAATAGAGTTTTGACCTCAAAATTAGCAACGTTTCATTTTTGTCCTACTGAAAATTCTAAAGAAAGTTTAATAAAAGAGAATATCAATAAAAATGTTTACGTTGTTGGGAATACCGTCATAGACGCTTTGCTTTTAGGATTAGAGAAAGTAAAAATGATAGAAAATCAATTTGTTGAAAAGTATAATTTTATAGATTTTTCAAAAAAGATAGTATTAGTTACCTGTCATCGAAGAGAAAATTTCGGAAAACCATTTGAAGATATTTGTGATGCTTTACTTGAAATTTCTTCAACGTATTCAGAAAGTGTTGAAATTGTATATCCTGTTCACCTTAACCCTAATGTTAAGGATATTGCTTTTAAAAAACTAATTGCTAAAAACATAAAATTAATCTCACCTCTTGATTATCCTGATCTTATTTGGATGATGAGTAAAAGTAATATAATACTAACCGATTCTGGAGGTATTCAAGAAGAAGCTCCAAGTTTAGGGAAACCTGTTTTGGTTTTAAGATACGTTACAGAAAGAATGGAAGGTGTTGATGCAGGAACGGCAATTTTAGTAGGTTCAGACAAAGAGAAAATTGTTTTAGAAACAACAAAATTATTGAGTAATTTAGATTATTACAATTCTATTTCAAAAGCTTCAAATCCTTATGGAGATGGGGAAACCAGTGAAAATGTAAAATTGATTTTAAGCAAATCCGTTTTTGAGTAATTCATTTTTGTCAGTTATTTCTTTATATGCTATTAAAAAACCAACCAGAATTGATTTGGAATCTTCGGTAAAATAATATCCCATAAGAACCCAGTTTGAAATTAACAAAAATATAGCCGTTCCAACTAATAAAAAATTAATATTTTTGTTTATTGGTATTTTAGATTTTGGCTGATTGTATATCAAATATATGGAATATAATAACAATAATATGCCCAAAATACCTGATTTGAGATAGGTTGTCATAAATGCATTATGTAACACATAAATATATCTCATTTCTAAATCACCGAGCCAAACTTTTTGTTTTAAATCGACCTTTGAGCCCAAACCCTCGCCTAATAACATAGTTTGACTTCCTTTATATTGCATTTGGCGGATCGTATTTATAATTTCAACCGATCTGTAATTATCGTTAAAATCGATATTATCATGAGTTTTTATTTTACTTTTAAAAGCTTCTGTAGGTGCTATTTTAACTTTATATAAAAAAGCTTCAAAACCAACTCCATTTCTTTTTGGATTTATTGCTAAAATAATCAAGTATGAAATAACCGTAAGTAAAGTTAGTGAAGTAATTGCCAAAATCGCTCTCTTATTCAAAATAAAATAACCTTTTAAGCCACAGAATAATATAATAAACTGAATAAAATTATTTCTAGATAAATACATTAAACTCGAAAAAGTGATAATTGCTACCATTAAATAAAATTTCTTTTTGTGAATTTCAATATCAAATTTTTTGTGAAATAATAAAATAATTAATCCATAAACTTCAAAATCACTGAAGTATCCACAATAAAAACGAATATCACCTACGGTATGTGCGTTGCGAAATAAAACAGAAAAAACAATAAAAAAAACATGAATTAAAGATACAAAATAACTGATTTTTATTAAAGACAAGAATGCCGTTTTATAATTATACTTACATATTTGATAGCCAAGAATTATACCCAGAATTGGTTTTAAAAGATAAGTAAAATCCCGAATTATAGAATATATATTTTCGATTTTAAATTTTGTTCTAAAAACAGAAATCAATAAAATTAGAATAAAACAAGAAAGGTATTTTATAAATGTTTGTGAATATTTTTTTTGAATTGTAATTAAAACACTAAAAGACCATATTAAAAAAGTTAGTTCGTAACTCCCATAATAAGGAATCATTAAACAAAGTGCGAAAAGTGCGAAATAAAATTTATTTTTTTTTAAAACGAATGCCATAATTTAATTCAATTTATTTGCTTTTAAATCAGTGTGTAATATCCAAATTTCTTTTTTATGAAATAGACACAAGTAAAATTCAAAACTATTGTGGCAATTAAACTGGCAATAGCCGAACCATTAATTCCATAAGAAGGAATTAGAAAATAGTTTAAGATTAGATTAATTAGAAAAACGAAAATATTTATATAAAAAACCAATTTTTTGTTATTTGTTAAATTTAAAATTAAATCTACATTTCCACAAACTGCACTAATAAATGTTGAAATTGCTATTATTATTAAAACCGTTTTTCCTGCAATAAAAGCATTGCCAAAATAACTTAAAAGATATTCGCTGAAAATTATTATCAATAGCACAATTGGCAAGGTTACAAATGTAATAAGTTGCGTTGCTTTTTGAATAATTTTTTTTAATTCTGAAAAATTTTTAGATTCATAAGCCTCGGTTACTTTTGGCCCGATAACAATACTCATTGAAATTATTATGATATAAACAATCATTCCCACTTTAAATGCGGCGTTATAAATTCCTACATTTTCTTCGGTCGAAAACGATCCTAACATCAAAACATCTGTCCAATTAATTAAAAAACTCATCACGCCAGAAAACATCATTGGTAACGAGGCGATTAATGTTTTTTTATAAGAAAATTGGGGTTTAGAAAAATTAATTTGTTTAAAAAAGATAAAACAGAATTCAATTATTAGGGTTATAAGAAATGAAATTCCATAGAAAGTTACAATATTGTATGCGTTTATTGAATCATTTCTGAACAAAAAAATAAATGTAAAAAAAAGCACATTTGGAACAATAAACATAAACCATCCAAAAAGTATTAATTTTTTTGTCGCAATAAAATAATAAACAGCAATTTCATGAAGTAAAAAAAAGGGCAGGGAAATAGCAATTAACTGAAAAACAGAAGTTAATTGTGTTTTGTGAAAAATAAATATAGCAATTTGTGGAGCAAAAAAGTAAATTAAAAAAACAGGAATAATTGATACAAATAAAACTAATTTGATAACATGGAATAGAAAATTTTGAGCAGAAAAATCTTTTTGTTCAATATTTCTATTTACCTCTACAATTATGGTGTTTTGAACCCCTAAAGTAAGTATTACACACAACAATTGAATTATAGTTTGTGCTAATGAGAAGGTTCCGTAAACTTTTGCAAAATAAAAATTTGAAATTAGTTTAATGGTATAAAAACTAAAACACACCCCTAAAACTCGGAAACCAAGCGATATTAATCCTTTAGAAAAAAGATATTTAATATTGGTGTCTTTTAAAAAACCCGCTAAAGTATTTTTTAAAAAACTCACTTTTTATAATTTATTATCAAATTAGAAATTTCTTTACTCCAAACTTTCCAATTTAATTTGTTTAAATATAAATCTCTAGACGATTGACTTAATTTTTCATAATTTAATGGATTTTCTATTAAATTTTTAAAAACTTCGACATAAGCCTGAAAAGTTTCCTTTGGTTCTAATAATATTCCGTTAATGTTGTTTTGAACTGCACCACTTATTCCTCCTGTATTTCTTGAAATACTGGGAACACCGTATGCACTAGCTTCACAAAAAACAATACCATAACATTCCGCTTTACTCGGAACAAATAAAAAATGACTCTCTTCCATTAATGAATTAAATTTTTTAAAATCATTTTTATCGTTTTTATTTAAAAACGGTATAACAGTCATTGATTGATGTTTAACTGGCGGTATGCAACCACAAACAGTCAATTTGACATTATAGTTTTTTAATAATTCTAAAAATGTCTCAAATATAATTTTTCCGCCTTTTCGTTCCCACTCAACCCCAATAAAAAGTAATTTTATCTCTTTATTTTTGTCTATAGTTTTAGGTTTATAATTTATATTTTCTTCATTAATATTTGCTCCATAAGCATTCACAAAAACTTTTCCTTGGGGTTTGTAAAATTCGTTAACATAATTTGCAGCCCAATAGGAAGAATAACTTAAAATAGCAGCTTTTTGAATTGTTTTTTTTTGATTTATGTTAGATTCTTTAATAGAGAAATCAAACAATTTAGTAAAACCTTCGTAATAATTATTAAGTTGCCCAAATGAAGAGTCTGAGGTATATAAAATAGGAATATCAGTTTTTAATAAGGCAATTTCAGCTGGGACTGATGGTGCAAATATAAAGTCATAATTTTGTTTTTTTAAGCGATGTTTAATAATTTTTGCACTTAAAAAGGATTTAAAAAAACTGTGTCGATGATTGTATCGCTTTGAAAAAATAAAAAGAGTTATTCGATTTATAATACCTAATGCTTTTATAAAAACATTATTAATCGGACCAATTGCATCAACAATTTCAAAATGATTTTTTAAACCTTCAAGCATTTTATAATGAATACCAGACCAAGATTTTCTGTCATTTGGGTCCGTAGAGGTTAAAAAGGCAATTTTAAGTTTTGATTTCACAGTTTTTT
>CANGUP010000060.1 GCA_947457105.1 Flavobacteriaceae bacterium | reverse complement strand
GAATCACAATTTTATTTCTAGAATTAGACTTTAAATAATTAATAATTAGGTTTTCCAAAATTTTTCTTTTTTTCATTAAATTCTTAACATTATCATAATATATATTTCTTTAAAAATTAGAATTATCACAGAATTTAAAATTATATTTATTTAGTTATGAATGCTAATTAATTAGAGTTTTTATGCTATATACAATGTAGTTTTTTTTAGATAATATAAAGAGTTATTTACAACAGTTCTTCAATATAAACCCAAACAAAATCATTTAAAAATGGCTCAATATTTTCAGAAATTTTAAATTGATTGATAGATTTTTTATACTCATAAAACAATATTTTATTACAAACATTTCGAGAAATTTCATTATCTCCTAAATCATGAAAATTATAAATTTCAACTCTAGTATATAAACTATTTTTATAGAGAGTAAAAAAATACCTGTAAGAATGATTTTCAATTGTAGAAATTTTTCTGTAGATTATTTCATTACCTCTATAGACGTCATTATATGTAATTTTCTCTTTGGGTAAATCAATTTCTTTTATCAATTCATTTATGTTGTTTTTTTGAAAAATCAGTTTTAAATCATCGATAATTTGTTCTTTACAATATTCTTCATAATTTTTTATAATTTGTTCGTAATCGCGTTGTTTTTTTATATAACTATTTAGATGGTTATCTATTGTTTCAACTTCTAATTTTTGTGTAGTAATTTTGGATTTTAGAGTAATAATTTCCGATTTTAGTAGTTTTATTTCATTTTTGAGTTCGAAATTCTCAGAGCTACACTCATAATTTATTGTTTTTAAATCCTCTAATTCCTTTAAAACTTTTATTGTAAATTCTTTATCATCATTCAAATTAATATTGTTTCCTATAACATCTAAAAAAAGATTAAAATCACAATATTTAGATTCATTTCCAGTAATATTTTCTTTAACATTTTTGTGAAAAACAACACTTTTATTATTGATGTTAAATAGTAAAATTGGAAATGGGAAATCATCTTCTATTCTTTTTAAATCATAGATTTCATCAAGAAATTCAATATTATTATATAAATATCCAACAAAAAATATTTCTTTCATGTTGCTTTCGGGTCTTACAACAATATCAAATTTATCACATCCAAATTTTTTATTTTTTGTCTCATATTCAATAAATGTATCAATCTCAACACTAAACTTATCACCCAATTTTAATTGAACTTCATTTTTAATGTAATTTAAACCATCAATATTATTTTGGTTATTTTTTTTCATTTTATAGTTAATCTCTTTATGTAAATTTCTAAATAAATTTATTTATTGAATTCTTCAAACTAATTTGAACTTTTGCTAAGATAGGTTTTAGATAATGATAAAAATTTTATAAATTTTTAAAAACTATCTCTTAGTTTTGACATGAACCAGTGTTGAGAAAGTATTTTAAACATAATTGAATTTAATTTATAATCCTTTGTTGATTGTACCCATCCTATTTTTTTTAATACTATTGATAAATGTAAGTATACAATCTATTACTGCAACCATAATGCAGTCATTCAATTTGTTAAAAACTTTACTTCCTCCTCTTCCACTCTTTCAACAAGTCAAGCAAATGCACTTTTTCGTGTAACACATAAAACCCAAAACCAAATGGAATTCCACTTACAACAGCTGAAAATAATATCACATCCCAGGTGGCATAGGCAAAATAAGCGTCAAACAAATAGCTGTATAAGTGAATGATGGCTATAATAAAACCAGCCAACAGTTCACCAATAACAAAATATTTTAAGGCGATTTTTAAACTAGTCTTCATTGAAATTTGGGGTTTTAAGAAAGATAGGACCTTTGATTCTAAAAGTATTATCGGCACTAAAATATACTTCTTCAGTTGATTGGCAGCCGCCCTCGACAGGAACAAACTGCAATTCAGCGTCAGGGTTATCCACTTTGGCTACTTTTCCAATTACAAAGTCAAAATACAACTGCTCGTGCACTACAACTTCTTCATAAAGCAGCTCTTTTACTTTCAAGCTTGTTCGCTCTAAATCTTCTTCCGGTTGTAAAGGGATACATGCCCATTCTGCTTTGTATTGGGCAGAACTATTAATCTGTTGAATTTTCAATGGTTGTTCCTCAGTAGCGGCTCCAATTACCAAATAATAGTTACGCTTTAAAATTGAGGTATTCGATTTTCGTTTCACTTGAAGTATCTCCCCGGCGGCAAATGGTTTATTCATGATAATGTTTTTTAATTAATATGCTTAAAGCAATAATTATCGTGTAAAATTCGATCAACAATATTGAAGTTGAAAATTTATGCAAGCTTGCAGAAGAGTTTTTAGAAAGGCTAACTTTATCACCTATCCCTCTTGCATCGATTAAAATTTGTATTGAAATCGAACTCAAAGTTAATTCTCGTTTATAATTCTAATTAGTGTGGGTTGGTTGTATTGCAATGCCACACCGAAAAAATTAAAATAAGGGCCTTCATCCAGTTTTTCGATTACGTCAATGTGGCTTACATTTTTTGGAATCGCAGGATAAATCAAAGAAAAATGATGCACTTGCCCTTTACATTTAAAATGATATTTGGAGGGAGCAATTGGAATATTAATCGCTCTAATCATTTTATAACAGACTTCACTGCCTTTTGGTCTGATAAAACATCCTGCATCAATCTGAATCCATCCTCCATTGATATACTTTCTTGACGAGATATACACAAAGTCAATTCTAGTAAATTCATCACCCAAAATTACTTTTTCAATCCCCAATTGAGAGTCTGGTGTGTGATGTGAAATAGGATTTTCGAATACGTTAGTTTCGGTTTCTTTTAGAAGCTCTTCTTGAGTTTCTGTTTCATAATTTGATTTCATAATTAACTTGTTTTTAGATTTATTAGTCAAATATATACGTTCACTCCGTATAGTTTATACGGAGTTAATTTTTTTACTACTTTTATCAAAAATTTAACAATGGCAATATCAAGGTCAGCCTTCAAAAGGTATAGGGTAATTGACAATTTACTTAGGAATATTTACAGACCCTACCCTACTTTACTGGATATTAAACGAGAATGTCAAGATAAACTTCAGATTACACCCTCGTTAGACACCTTAGAAAAGGATATTAAAAACATGAAACAGTCGGATGTTTATGATGCTCCTATTGTGTTTTGTAGAAAAAATCGAGGATATTATTATAGTGACCCCAATTATTCCATTAATTCGATTCCGCTTACAGATAGCGATATATCAAGTATTAAAGAAGCGCTTGATATGATAAAAAATCTTGGGGGCAATAGAGTGAATGAACGATTTAGTGATGCCATCCAAAAAATCCTTGCTGCCTACAAAGAAGATTTTCCAGACAGCGATATCAATAGAAAAATAATATTAACTGATTATGTTGAAGGGGCTAAAGGATATGAAAACTTTGATACTTTGTTTAAGGCTTGTAAAAATCAGTATCCCGTGTTATTTTCTCATTATTCCTATAACAATAGAGAATTCAAAGCAATTATTGTGCATCCAATACTGCTCAAAGAATTTCAAAATCGATGGTATCTTGTAGGTTATTCTGAAGCGCACCAATCCATTAGAACCTTTGGATTAGATCGAATTTACGAGCCCCTGCATTTAAAAAGAAAATACATTTTCAGTGACAATAAAGAAGTGGAATGTTACTGCAATGATATTTATGGTGTGTATCCAATTGAAAATCAACCGAAACAACAAATCACATTTTTAACTTCAATTAAGATAACAAACTACTTTGAAGCCTATCCGATCCATGATAGTCAAAAGGCCGAAAAAAATGAATCAGGTTCTTCTTTTTTTACAATAGATGTGGTTCCGAGTATGGAGTTAATTCGCTTATTCCGCTCTTATGGGAAACACCTAGAAGTGATTAATCCTCAATGGTTAAGAGACCAAACTAAAACCCTTTTGTA
This sequence comes from Flavobacteriaceae bacterium, assembly GCA_947457105.1. Lineage (GTDB taxonomy): Bacteria > Bacteroidota > Bacteroidia > Flavobacteriales > Flavobacteriaceae > Flavobacterium. Next base: position 13,058 of record CANGUP010000060.1, on the reverse strand, counting down.
AGATGATAAAAAACAGCAAAAAATTAGTGTTTAATCTTAATGTATTGGGGCATGGAGAATCTAATCCAATCTTGTTAAGAGTTAATTTGTTTCCAGAAATAACGAAAATTGATTTTGGATACATTACCACAGACAAGTATATTAATGGTGGATGGATTAAAATTTCGCCTGATACCTATATTGAAAATGTGGTGACCAAAGAGCGTTATGTAATGACAAAAGCAATTGGGATTACAGTTGCGCCTGTATTGCGAAATTTCGAGTCTAAAAAAGATTGGCAGTACTTTTCTTTGTTTTTTCCTCCAATTAAACAAAAAGATGCCTTGATAAACATCATCGAAGTATTGAATGGAAACAAAAACGATTTTAACTATTACAACGTTGAATTAAAAATGTCGGATGGAATAGAAATTAGAGAGTAGGTTTGAGGTTTAACAAATAGAAAATCACTCTCTCTAAAAAGCTTTATCGAAATATTCATTGTTGATTTTATTATATTAATAAAAAAACAAAATAGTTATATCTAATGAGTTGTTTAAATTTTTGGGATTAGAAATATAATTAAGTTTGTAAATATTAAAAAGGCAAATGGATAAATTCGAAGATATTGACTACTGGAAAGGAATAGTATTATACGGGTTAAATCAAGCTACTTACAAGATAGCTCTTGGTAAAACTATTCTGGAACTTGCAACCGAGGGAAAAGAAAATATAGAATGGCACCATCTATCTAAAGTATATTTAGACACCTATATAGAAAGGTTAAAATCAAACTATAATCCACAACAAAGCAATCCATCAAGGAAAACTAAAATGGAGAGAATTATAGACTCTCTAAACAAAGGGTTAATAGACTATAATGAAGCTATTAATTTAGTTTCTCTTGAAGGCTTTAATGATGTAATACCGCGATTTCAAACCATTGGAACAGATAAAGACATTGTTGGTGAAAAGTTCTATCATTTTGACTTTGGAAAAAGACTTTATTTACATGATTCTACCTTTCTAATAAATGAAACGTCAAACCATGAGCTCATAAGTGAACTTGACGCAAGATGGAGCCTATTAGAAGGAGCATTCACATTAGCTCATGGTAATTTTAAGTTGACCAATGATGTTAGAGATGTCTACTTGGTAAACAGTTATTCTAGAACAAATATTACAAGCAATATTCCTTTTTTACAAGGATATCAGGGCAATTCATGTTTTTATTGCGGAGAAAAAATAGGCGATAAAGATATCCATGTAGACCATGTGTTGCCAAGACAGTTTATCCAACATGATGAAATATGGAATCTTGTGTTAAGTCATAGCATCTGTAACATGAACAAGAATGATTCATTAATTGGAAAGCATTACTTTGAGAAGCTTGTTGCACGCAATGAAAACATCATGGGAAGTAATCATCCATGGAAAAAGAAAATAGCTGATGCTCTTGGAGACTCTCATGCAAAACGTAATAAATCAATGTTGTATCATTATGAGAATGCAAAGATTGTACTGAATTACAATTACTGGGAGAACTCACCTAAATACAATAGAGAAACTGACCCATTCTTTAAAAAACTAATTACCAAACTAAATAATCGATGAGTGTTTTTCAGCAAATAGAACCAAAGGATTATGTTTTTGAAACAGAATATTTCTTTGCAATTTATGATAGGTTTCCTGTTTCCCCAGGACATCTATTAATCATTTCTAAATACTTAAAACAGGATTATTTTAGTCTAAACAATAATGAAAAAAACGAACTAACTAAAGCAATTGACATAGGCAAGAATACTATTAATAAATTACATTCTCCTTCAGGTTATAACATTGGAATGAATTGTGGCGAAGTTGCTGGACAAACTGTCATGCATTTCCATTGCCACATTATTCCAAGATACAAAGGTGATATGCAAAATCCTAGAGGAGGAATTAGACATTGTGTTGAAGGTAAAGGCTATTATTAATTAAAAAAAATGATCCGTAAAAATCTTCAATTAAAATCTAATATCCTTTTGAAAAAATATCCGTATTTACCGGTAATTATACGTATTTAGATACGTGATTTTCAATAACATTTTGCTACAAAAGCGTAAGGGTCTTGAAAAACGCTTATTTCAAATCTTTTTGACATCAGTTTGAGTATCAAAGTCATTCGATTTGGTTTAAGATTTACGGGGTTAAAATTGGATAAAACATTTCATTGCTAGAACTCGTGGCGGCTTATGGAAATCTTTCTTTCCATAACCGCCCGAGCGAATTTATGAAAAGTAAACGAACAACTTACCGAAAACCAAGCCATGAGTTTTAGGAAGTGTTAGGTGATGACAAATTTTACTACTTAAATTCGTTTTTAAAGTAGTCATAATGTTTTCTTAAACCTGTTTTGCTTATTTGTCCAAATTGAACATCTGTTTTATCAAAATCAGCATAGAGCAATGGTATTGGCGGAATGATTACACTATTTTTATTTTCAAAGCTAATAAATGCTAAATATTCACTTAGTAAACTCCTTTCAATTCTCTTTTTTAGTAATTTCTTATCTTCGTTTATTAGCTTTGATTGATTTATTTCTTCAATCAACTCCTTTAATTTTTCATAAAAAGAAATGATTCTATTCATTGGAAAAGTAAACTCAGTTAAAAACATTAAATCGGAAATGTAATCCCTTTGCATAATGTGATTTCTTGTTAATATTTGATTTCGATTATGATTATCATAATCTTCAAGAAATTGTTGATTTCTACAAAGAGCAAATATTGATTCATTTATATATTCTATATAGTTTGTCGCATTAATTTCTTTGTCAGAATGAACTGTTTTGCTTACTATTTTTAAATTTCTTGCCTCAGCAATATAACTTTCTATTTCTCTTTCATAATGTGGTTTAATATTTTGGCTTAATATTATTTTATTTTGGCGAATTGTTAGAAATAGAGCAGATCCATAAATTACTGTTGCTATAAAAGTCAAAGTAGGAGTAATAATATTATTGTATTTAGCAGAATCAAAAATTAGATTGTAGCGATTCCAAAACCAAAAACCTGTAAAAATATCAACAAGTAAAAGAATACTGAATGTTAATGCTACGAAAATTATTATGTACATTAAGGACTTTCTTTTCATAACGATTTTTTTTCTTGCTTGCACCTAACGTTCCGCCGCTTCTAGTCAGTTGCGAACTTCGGAAGTGAATATTTTCCGAAAATTAAAATTATTTCGAAACGGAAACTTACCACAAAAACACGCAACTGCACAATATATCTGTTACTGGCAGAATTATTCATCCAAAATTGCACCATGTCCCCCACACTTAAAACAAATTCCATCCTCGTAGTAATGAAACTCTGGCAAAAATCCCGAACCACTGCATTTATTACAAATCTTTGTGTTATATAAAATTGTCCCTAAAGAATCATAAACTGGAGTTGTTTTGTTTTCGTGCTCTAACTTATGACAATCCGCACACAATGTAATTAGTGCCTCGTTATTATATTCCCATGCTTTTCTCCCAGTGATGTAATATTTATGATGAATATTTAAGTCAGTAAATTTATCATCTTCGGAAATATTCTCGGTAAAACAAATTAGTCTTTTTGACACTCCGTTTTCATCATTCTGTAATGCGAATTTTAAATTATCTAAAATTATTTCTTCATTAGTTTCTGTTACAAATAACGCAATATTTAAAAACTTGTTAAAAACATCTATAAACTTAACCTTTTTTGTCTCCTGATTTATTCTAAATTTACCTAACAAGCTCTTGTTGTTTCTTAAAGAATGGTAACTTTTAATTCCATATTTAGATGACAATCTTAAGAAAATACTTCTTTTACAGCCACAATTTCTACATGAAAAATTATCTCTTTCAAGAATTTCAATTCGTTTAGATTTCCATTCTTTTCTCTGAAGTTGCTCTTGATAATTCATAGGATGTATATTAGTAGTATTATAAAATTGCCACCAACATTTCGGAGCTTGGCGCAGGAGCGAAAAATATTTTTTATTTTAACGATAGTAAATTTACTTCTCGATTTTAAGGCAGCTAAAAAAAACGAAACGCTTTTGAACCAAACGGCTGTTACCCGTAGTTGTTACTATTTATTTTTTTTAAGCACTTGACCTAGTCCACCAATTACTACAATTCCCACCAATGTTACAAGTATTGCAACTTCTGATTCTTTTCCATTTTTGTATTGTGGTCCAAAATCTTCTTCATAAGATCGATCCATTTTACTATTTGGCAAATCTCTATATCGAGTTGGAAATATATAGAAGTATCCACTTATGGAGATTCCTAACGCCAACCAAATAACTAAAATAACTAAAATAACTTTATACTTTATTGTTTTCATTCTCGAAGTTTATATTTTAATAACGACTTTTGTTTTTATATGATTTACTTAATTATTTTCAATTCGCAAAGTTCGGCAACAATTGTAGGTAACTCTTTTTATGTCTGAAAAAAATGGCCATACAAACCAAAATTTGGGAGGCTATGTCTAATAATTTCATAAATAAGCAAATCAAATTTAACTCCTTTCACTGCAACCAAAATGCAGTATTTCACTTTGTTAAAAACTTTACTTTCTCCTCTTCCACTCTATCAACAACTCCAGTAATTGCATTTTTTCGTGTAAAATATACAACCAAAAAGTGTCGTTTATGCTTTTGTGAGTTGTTTTAAACGGCCTTGAAAAGATTGGAAATAATCTCTTTTAGTGGTATCATTTAGAAAGGAAGCAGCTACCATTTTTTCAACTAAATCTGATTTGGAAATCGAATGTAAAACTAAATTTTAATAATGCAACAAAAAGAGCAATAAATTGCACTATATGATACATGTCTAGCATTTACTTGTATAATTGCATTAAAAAGTGCGTCATAAAGCACTATTGTTTTAAACATGAGTATTTATCTCTGTTTTTTTTTGAAGTATTGGTGTTAACTTGTATATATTTAAATAACTGAAACCATATTGCAGTCATTCTATTTGTTAAAACTTTACTTGCTCCTACACTTTTTCAACAACTCTAGTAATTACACTTTTCGTGCAACTTCTTAAATCAAACCAAATACCCATTTTTATCATCCTCAGATCTATTAATAATATAATAATCATCCTCTGATACTATGACTATATCATAAACATAAAAAACAAAGCCCTCTTTTGTTTCATGATAGGCTGTTATACCACCATAATCGAACCCCATCCCTTCCAGGTATTCATGATGGACACGTGCCGATGATTTGCCTTCTAAAAGCAATCGGAGTATTTTGTAGCATCGGTCATAACAATTTCGAAACTCTTTCGTCTCATCCCTATACTCCTTTGCCCTTTCGTTGTGATACATCATCTTGTTCTGGGGTGTAGCAAAAACTTGATTGCTACGCTTGGGAAAAAACTTTTCCTGCGTATACGGGTCTATTCTTACTTCTACTTCTCTCATAGCCTAGGTGTTTAAGGACACTTTATTGCTTTGCAATATCCGGTCGATGATTTGAACTTCATACAGGTACACATCCCCTATTTTGGTATAGGGCAAAAGTCCGGTATCGCGGTACTTGATAAGCGTGTTGTTAGACAAGCCAAATAAGGCCTTCAAATCGTTGTTGCGGTAAAACTTCTTGTTTCCCGAATAATTGGCCTGAGCGCTCTTGTTTTGCATTGCTTTCTCAATGGCTTCTAATCGATCGTAAATGGGCTCTAATAGCGTCTTAATTGCCTGTAAGGTGGGTATTTTTATTTCTTCCATGGGTTTATTTTTTTTCAAATTGATTTTTTACATGGTCCCAAATCGGGTCCTCATATTTTAAATTTTTTCTAAAATCTTCACTTCGCTTACATAACGAATAGACTAACTCTTTAATGAGTGAAAATTGCTTTTGGTCTTTTTCGATAGTTGGAGTTTTCATTTTACTATATTCTTTTACAATTCTTGAAATTGCAACAACTTTATTTTTATCCCTATCATGGACATAATTAAAATTGTTATCAATGAAGCGATTTCGCTTGATTTTAAGTTCTTCTGTATTCGTTCCAGGAAATTCTATGATATTGAGTTCAATCAAGGCGTCTATAAAATAAGGCACTTCTTCTTTACTCATGTTTAAGGTGCATCTGTCGTACACCGAGCGAGATTGGATATCGATAGGTGGATAATACCCATATTCAATAAATTCATTTTTACAATGTTCAAGCTTACTGTGGAAGTTTAAAATCGCACGGCAATAACGAACAAAGATGTAATGAAGCAATCCAAGGTCTACAGATTGTTGGTCCTTGTAATTGTCAAAGATTGGTGCGTTAAGTGATAAAAAATAGATAATATCAGGCGCGGGGCTCTCCCAATCTTTACTGAATTCTGCTTTTAGTTTCTCTGGTGTAAATCGTTTGGTTTTAACCAAATCTTTGTAAACAATTTTCTTGTTTTTGGATTGAATAAAAATCTCTGGCACACTCATAAAATTCGCCGCCTTTTCAATTTCGTTTTCTATAAACCAAGGTGCAATTTTTTCAGTATATATCAAAACCGAATCAATTAACGCAACCTTATTATTTATCATATTGTATAATTCAGCGAAATCATTCATTAACAATTCCATGGTTGTATCAAACGATTCGTAATCCACTAAATCTACATAGGTGTCATTGAACAAAAATGTACAGTTTTTTTTATCATACTCTAAACTAAAAGCACATTGCTGGATAACTTTTTCTAAAAATTCTAATCTATCTTTCATGTTTTTTACTTTTTATTGGTCTTTAAATTTATCAATTAATTTTTGCATATCGTCCATCACATTATTATCTAACACTTTAGCATAATGTTGTGTTTGCTTGATGGTGGAATGCCCCATCATGGCTGAAACGTTTTCAATGCTTATTTTGTTACCCAATGTGACCGTCGTGGCAAATGTATGACGAGCATTGTACCAAGTCAGGTTCTTAGAAATCCCTACTATGTCTGCTATTTCTTTTAAATAGGCATTCATTTTTTGGTTGGACAATTTGGGCAAAAGTGTAGTGAGTGAATATTGGTATTTGTTGATGATGCGCATCACCGGAGGCAATACGGGCACATTTGATTTTGTTCCGGTTTTTTGCCGGTTGGCTTGAATCCACAAATTTTTGGAACTGTCTTGTATAATGTTAGCAGTAGTTAGTTTTGCAGCGTCAACTGGAGCATATCCCGTATAGCAACTAAACAAAAATATATCTTTAACACGCTCCAAGCGTTCACTTCCAAATACTTTAGACTCAATTCTTGTGAGCTCCTCTTGGGTTAAAAAAGTGGCTTCTACCACTTTAATTTTTCCATCGTACTTATTGAATGGATTTTTTTCAATTTTATCCATCTTAATGGCATAATTGCAGATTGTTTTTAGGTTTTTAAAGTACTTCACCACAGTGTTGTTCTTAATCCCCTGTTGATGATTATGGGTAGAATCAAATTTCAAGTAAGATTCCAAGTTGTAGATATAAGCACCATCTATTTTGGCTACTGATACATCGTCCTTGCCCAAGTGCTTTTTATTAAAATCGATTACTAGTTGTTTCACCCGTCTATACTTTTGAAGGGAAGCGGGTGAACGTTCTTCTATTTTCACCAACTTTTCAAAATGGGTGTTGTGTAAATCAATAAGTCCCACAAGAGTTATTCCCTTTAAGGTATCTTTTGGTTTGCCTATAAGTTCGTTTTTAAACTCAGCAACTTCAATGGTCTTTTGCTCGCGCAAATACGAGCTGTACAACGAAGTAACTTTAATTTCAAACAAATTGAAATATTCTTTAATTACTTTCTCCCTTGGATTTAGATGTGCCGAACGCAACCGATTCGTTTTTTCCCAACGTTCTTTTGTAATGCATTTACCTATACTTAGTGTAAATGATTTTTTTCTGTCTAAATTAATTTTGACAAAAATTGGGCATTCCCCATTGACTTTGACTTTTTCAGTCCTGATAAAAAATTGAAACTTCAGCATAATGTTATAGTATTAAAATTAAATGAGCGCAATTGACTAATTATTTATCCTACTATAGCGTGACTCAGGGAATTCTCAGGGGACAGCGTAAATTTTGTATACCTATTGACTACCTATTTTGCCAAAATTGGCATAGGTGTGAAATAGGTATACAAAAAAGGGTGTTTTTAGGTGATTTTTGACCTTGGACCAAAAAACCGAAAACCCTTCAAACACTGATGTTTAAAGGGTTTCTTAAGATTTTTGCTCCAAATGATGGAGATTATCCGCGGAGAAAGAGGGAATTGTACCTCTTACCTTATGCTTTGATATATAAGGGTTATATATTTTTTTCCTAATCTAGGGTCTCGCTTTTGCTCCTCTATTTTGATTTGCAAATTTTCGAAATCTTACAAAACAAATATAATGAATAAAAATGACTAGACAAAAAAGCTTAAATATAGTTGTTCAATGGTTGAACTGGTTTATGAATTTACCCTTATTTAATTTGCGATTTTCTACAAAACATGTAGCAAATCGCAAGTAGAATATTTTATAAAGCTATAATTATTTCAGTAAGTTTGCTTTTTATTATTTACATTTTACAATGGCTAAAATCACAAAAGCTGAAATTGAAAATTTTTTAGCACAAGCAACTTTTGACCTTAAACCCGGGCAAGGTGCAATTAGTTTTCCAATTATAGAACGAATCCATAGGCGATTACAACTGGGTAAAAGATTTAGTTCTATAAAAGTCCATGAAGGAATTATTATTGACGGCCATCATCGATACATTTGTATGAGTATTTTAGGATTGGAAATTGAAACATCCAAAGGAGGGAAAAATCCATCTGCCGAAGGATTTGAATGGAAGAAATTAAATGTTGAAGTAACTGATTATGATACCGAGACAGATATTCAACTTTATGAGGAACTGTACGACTGATTAACAGTAAGTTAAAAAAAATACTTAATGTGTTTTTTGTTAAAGAAAAGACATTACCTTTGTAACATGTTAATATTATTAGACATCGATGGTGTAATGCTTTCGGCATCTTCTTGGAAACCAGTTGAGCGATTAGACGATGGTTTTTCAAGTTTTAATCCTAGAGCAGTTTCAAGTCTTCAAAGAATTATTTTGGAGACTGGTGCTTCTATTGTCTTAACTACATCTCATAAATCTACCTATAGTTTACCTCAATGGTATAATATTTTCAAAAAAAGAGGTATTGATGTATCTATTGTAGGTAAACTTGATGACAATACCACGTTTTTAAGCCGTAAAGAAGAAATCTTAAATTGGCAACAAAAAAACCAGGGCATTAATGATTACGTTATTATTGATGATGATAAGTCATTAAATGGTTTGCCAAGTAACATTAAAGACAAACTTGTTCTTACAAGTCCAATGGTAGGTTTAACTATTGATGATGCTTTATCTGCTATTGAAACTTTAAAGAAATCGGAATTAGTTTATGCTTAACTAAAAAAGTTAATAAATATAAGAAGCCTCTTTTTTAAGAGGCTTCTTTTTTACTAAATATGTATACAAATTCTTTCGAATAATGCTGTTGGATAACTAAACTTCTAAAGTTTTATTATTTTGTTCATAATTCTCACCAATACAATATACTGAATTATTTAGTTCAACTGCTATCATTGATGTTTTGAATATAATTTGATGTTCCTTTCCAAATCTATTTGACATTGATGTAATTAATTTTTGGAAATTTATTTCGAAAAGGAAAATACGGTCGATAGCGCAATTCGAAGACAAACCATTTTATTCAATTGCAAATGTGGAAGATTTACCAGAGGTGATGACCAACAGTTTGGTTTATATTATCCAAGAAGGAATTCAGCCTGAACTTTTAGCATTCAAATATGTCCCTGTGGCTGTAAGATAATATTCTGCTTAACCTTTTAACAAATACTTCACCACAATGGCATTTTACAATTACTGATAAAGGCATTGTAAATGTTTCTCCATTGATCTGAAGAACAGTTGGTTACAGAAGCAGTATTGGAGAAATCAATGGAAATGCAAAATGGGTCTGATGAAAAAACCACGGTAAAAGTGGCTTTTTAAATTATTATATTTGAAAATGTAACTAATTATGGTTCAAAAGAAATGATGGAAAAAGAGCGACAAAAAGAAGACCAGAATGAGTATGCCAAAAACATCAAAGGTGAAATAAAATTCATACTCGATGTTGAAAGCGGGCGCAAGGGATATTGGTGTTTGGGCTGCGACGAAGAAATGCAGGCTGTGCATTTTAAAGTTGAGCATTACAAATCGTATTTTCGGCATGATGCCAAAGATTTAAAGATTGAAAGGAAATGTACTTTCAGCAATCAAAATTTTCGGCACCGATTAGCCATGGATATACTGGCCAGAACAAAAAGGATTAAAGTGCCTAATTTGTATAAATTTTCGCCGGATGGAAGTTCAAAAGTATTATTACAAGAATCTAGTTTTGTTGAAGCGCACTCGGTAAAAGCTGAACTCACATTTTATGAAAATAATGCTGGGCTGGTGATGTGGGGGGAAAATCCTGAGATCGATGAGAAGCATTTATTAATAAGGCCAGATATCACCTTTTTCGATGTACATCAACGTCCAATCCTTCTAATTGAGATTGTCGTTACACATAAAGTGAATGATGAGAAACGGGTTAAATTAAAACGATTGGGGATTAACACAATTCAAATCACTATTCCAAAGGATTCCCCAGAAAATATTGCAAAAAGCTTAGAAATTACACAACATACTAAATGGGTTTATAACTATGTCGAACAAAACACCAACTATTTACAACTTTCCAAAGGAGATCGAGAGGGAATTTCACCAGCTGATGCAATCGAAATGGGATTTTTCAGAGAATCTTTCGCCTGCCGAGAGAGCCAAATTAAAAATCTTATACGATCGATTACAAAGTGCCTGGAATCTCAACACTACCGAAGAATTGAACAGGAATTTAAATCTGAGCTATCAAGAGTTGCGGGAAACGCAGGCCGAGATCTCGCAAGACTGGAAGATCTACGAAATGAGCATCGAGGAAGAGTTGCAGAACGATATTCAGATCAGATTGCAACGATTGAAGAAGACGAAAGACAATTCAACGTCGAACTTGGAGCAACAGAAGCAGAAGTTAGACGAAAAGATTCAGAACTGGAGCAAAGATATCTTGCAGAGAAAAGACGAATTGAAGATCGAAGAACAGAAATTGAAGAACTTATCGAACAGTGTGGAAATGTTGAAGGAACACAGAGAGCGCTTGATGGAGAGTCGAAAGCTATTGGAGAAAAAATCAGAACAGTTGATGATAGAATCGAAGTTGTTATCAGAGACAGAGGAAATATACCAAGCAAATTTGAACGACTTTATAACAAAGAACAATCAAAATTTGAAGATGTTGCAGCAGGGATTAGAAAAGCAGAAGAAAGCATCCCAAATGATATTATCGAAGGAAAGCGATCGCTTGAATCAAAATTTGAAGCAGATCGAGAAAGATCAATTGAAACTGTTGCGAGCCGAGATAGCCGAGGAAATTCTGAACTGTCCGAGGGAATTAAAAGAATTTTTACTGCAAGGGGAATTATCCTTAATTTCAATGAAAGAGAAAACACTTATAAGAGAAACCGAGCAGCTTATGAATGCTTTAAGAACGGGACTTACAAAAATTGGTTTAAATTATGATTTATACTTTGAGAAAATAGATGAGTTTATAATAAATCGGGATAGTGAATGATTTTTTACATTGGCACTATCCGTCAAACTGTGTAAGTAGAAAATAATGGGGTTTTAAAACCCCATTATTTTTTTGTTTAATTTTAATTAATAACACAGTCTCATGAAAAAAGAAGATTTATTATCTGATGCTTTTTTAAAGCAATTTAAAACAGGGGAAGACCTAAATGGTTTTCTTGCCCAATTACAAAAACGTGGTTTAGAAGCCATCTTAAATGGAGAATTAGACGCGCATTTAGGATATGATAAACACGAAAAAACAAATCACAACAATTCGCGCAATGGTTTTTCAAGCAAAAAAGTGAAAACCTCATTTGGTGAATCAGAAATTCAAGTTCCCAGGGATCGAGAGGCTTCATTCAACCCCATGATTGTACCAAAAAGACAGAATATGGTTGATGGCTTAGAGAATGTAATTGTTTCATTGTATGCCAAAGGAATGAGCGTAAGTGACATTGAAGAACAGATAAGAGAGGTGTATAATTTTGACATCTCTACTTCCACAATATCACGCATTACAGAAACTGTATCTAATGACATCGTTGCTTGGCAAAATCGTCCACTAGAGTCTGTTTATTTAATCGTTTGGATGGATGGTATTGTGTTTAAAGTTCGAGAAAACTCTAAGGTAGTAAACAAAACTATTTATTTAGCCGTGGGACTCAATAGAGATGGTAAGAAAGAGGTTTTAGGCATGTGGTTAGGCAAGAACGAAAGTGCTAGCTTTTGGTTGGGAGTGATGACTGATTTAAAAGCACGTGGCGTTGAAGATATTTTAATTACAGCTACAGACAACCTAAATGGATTTACACAAACAATTAAAAATGTATTCCCAGAATCTCAAACTCAAATCTGTGTGGTGCATCAAATTAGAAACTCTGCACGTTATGTTGTTTGGAAGGATAAGAAAGAGTTTTCAAGAGATATGAAACAGATTTATGATGCACCAACAAAACAAGCTGCTACAGGAGCCCTAGAAGACTTTGCTAATAAATGGAATCATAAATATCCCTATGCTGTAAAATCTTGGGAGGAAAATTGGGAGGAACTTACCGTGTTTTTTGACTTCCCAATTGAAATTAGAAAAATTATTTACACCACCAATCTAATTGAAAATCTAAATGGAAAAATTAGAAAATACACCAAAAACAAATTATCATTCCCAACAGATGATGCTGTTTTAAAATCTGTATATTTGGCTCTGAGAGAGGCTACCAAAAAATGGTCGATGCCAATCCAAAACTGGGGATTAATCCTCAACCAGTTCTTAACTATATTTGAAAAAAGGGTTCAACTTTAAGTAAAAAGTCAAACCCCGTTATTTATAACTTACACACTTTTTGAGATAGTGTCT
>CANGUP010000059.1 GCA_947457105.1 Flavobacteriaceae bacterium | reverse complement strand
AGCAAGAGGAAATAATAAAGGTTGGAGAATCGATTATAATTTAGTTTCCGAAACTATAAAAGACAGAATGACAAGAGCTGTAATTTTACCCGAAGCCAAACATTCTGACCATTGCCCAATTGTGGTCGAGATTGATTAATAAATTGTCAATAACAATGTCAATAACAAATAAAACCAATAGACCAAAAACCAATTTGATACTTTAATTTTGATTCGATTCAAAAAATAAATTTAAAATGATTAAAAAAATTTCCTTAGGATTATTGATTGTGGCACTTTCAACATCGTGTGTTTCTAAAAAAATATATAACGATTTGGAAAACAAGTTTGCCGAACTAAAAAAAGAAAACAGAACTTTAGCTGATAGTAATGAAAATTTAACAAAATCCAAAAATCAATTGGAAGCCGACAAATCTAAATTACAATCGGAATACGATAAGTTGAAGGCAGAACGAGATAAACTCCTAGCTGATTTTACAGCTTCCGATAAAAATTTGAAAACACTTCAAGCATCCTACAATGCTTTAGAAAAAGACAGTAACGAAGCATTGACGGCTAATATCAATAAAAACAGAGAATTACTTGCAAAACTAGAAGCTAAGGAAAAATCAATGGCTGCTGAGCAAGAACGTTTGAATAAATTGAAAGCCGAATTAGATGCAAGTTCAAAACGCTTGAGCGAATTAGAAGCCTACATTGCGGCTAAAGACGCTACAATGAAAACCCTTAAAGATAAACTTTCAAAAGCATTAAACGCATTTGAAGGAAAAGGATTGACCGTAGAACAAAAAAACGGAAAAGTTTATGTTTCTATGGAAAACAAATTACTTTTTCAAACAGGAAGTTGGGCAGTTGGAGCAGAAGGTAAAACTGCAGTTGTAGCTGTAGGAAAAGTGCTTGCCGATAATCCAGATATTTCAGTTTTGATTGAAGGTCACACCGACGACGACAAAATTTTAGGAAATATTGGTGGCGGAATTCAAAACAATTGGGATTTATCTACCAAAAGAGCTACAGCAATTGTAAATATTCTCTCAGAAAATAAAGGTGTTAAAAAAGATAATTTAACTGCTGCCGGAAGAGGAGAATTTGCACCATTAATGAGCAACGACACACCAGAAGGAAAAGCTAAAAATAGAAGAATCGAAATTATTTTGACTCCAAAATTAGACGAAATTTCTAAAATGTTGAATGAACTTTAAAAAGGTTTAAAAGTTTATTAATGTTTAAAAGTTTAAAAGTAAAAGTTCAGAGATTTCTTTGAACTTTTTTCTTTTTATATCGCTTTTTGTCTTTGTATCTTTGGGCTTTCAAAATATAAATATGAACTACACTACACTTCCAAATTCCGATATAAAAATCAGTAAAATCTGTCTAGGCACAATGACTTTTGGCAATCAAAATTCTGAGGCCGAAGCTCATTCACAATTGGATTATTCCGTTGAAAGAGGAATAAATTTTTTAGATACTGCCGAGATGTATCCAATTGGTGGAAATGCTCAAATTTTTGGAAGTACTGAACGACATATTGGAAGTTGGTTGAACAAAATAGGTGCTTCTGAAAGAGAAAAATTGGTTGTAGCAACTAAAATTGCAGGTCCAAATCGTGGCATGGAATACATTCGTCAACCATTAGATTTTTCCAAAAAAAGCATTCACGAAGCGGTAGAGTTGAGTTTGAAAAATCTTCAAACTGATTACATCGATTTGTATCAAATGCATTGGCCAGAACGAGTAATGAATATGTTTGGAAAACGTGGCGTTACCGAATTGGATACCAAATGGCAAGACAATTTCTTCGAAGTTTTATCGGTTTATGATGGATTAATAAAAGAAGGAAAGATAAAACACATAGGAGTTTCTAACGAAAACCCATATGGTGTGATGAAGTTTTTAAACGAAAGCGAAAAGCATAATTTACCAAGAATTGCAACCATTCAAAATCCATATTCTTTGTTGAATCGTCTTTTTGAAGTTGGCCTTTCTGAAATTTGTATGCGAGAAAATGTTGGATTGTTAGCGTATTCTCCACTAGCATTCGGATTTTTATCAGGTAAATATTTGAATGGTTTTCCTGAAAATTCTCGTTTAAAATTATTTCCAAATTTCACTAGATACAACAACGAAAATTGCTTTAAAGCAACAAAATTATACAAAGATTTAGCCGAAGCTAATGGATTAACTTTGGTTCAATTAGCCGAAGCTTTTGTTCATCAACAAAGTTTTGTTCTTTCAACAATTATCGGAGCAACATCATTGGAACAATTGAAAGAAAATATTGATGCGTTTGAAGTAGTTCTATCTAAAGAAATTTTATCTGAAATTGAAAGAATTCAAGAGATTCATCCTAATCCAGCTCCTTAATTCAGTATTCAGTAATCAGTTTGAAAACATACAGTTTGTCACTCTGAAGGAATCTATAATTCTTTAAAGATAGCCAATTATAAATGAGTTGTCAGTCTGAGCTTTTCGAAGACTTCTTTCTGAACTCAAACCACTTCGACAGGCTCAGTGTGACAATACGTATTCAATTGATTATTGTTGAAAAAATAAAGTTCTATTTAGCAAAAGAGCCAATTTGAAAACCAGTTGTCAGTCTGAGCTTGTCGAAGACACTTTCGAAAATATAGAACCACTTCGACAGGCTCAGTGTGACAATTCTTATTCAGTTGTCATTCCGTAGGAATCTTAAAAATAATTACAATTTAATATGAATTGCTTCTAGCGTTTCATTACCAATTACACTTGCTTTGTGTCCGTGAATTTTGTTGTCAAAAACTACATTCTCGGGTAAATTATCTTTTGCAATGAAATAATTTCCTGCAGAAAAGGTTTTGAATTCTCCATTTTGCAATTCAATTTTCAAAGTACCTTTAAAGATAACTATTAAAGTTGGGTCACCACTTAAATGAAAATCGGTTTCGTAACCCACATCACTTTTCCGAATTCTGAAATTTTTGGAGGCAATTTGATCCGTTAAGAACATTCCTCCACGTTGATGCACTTCAAAATCATTTTCAGAAAAAACAGAAATTCCGTTTTCGTTTGATGTAATTGTTGATACGATAAATGGTTTAAGCATATTATTCGATAATCAATTTTGTGGTATAACTCGTTCCATTTTTAGTCTCTAAAGAAACCAAATACATTCCTTTAGAAATTGAAGTTGTGGCAATAGTATTTTCAGGATTATTTTCTAATTTTTTTGTCAAAAGTAATTTTCCAGTAAGGTCGAATAAATCGATTTTTATTGCTAAATTTTTATCAGAACTTTTAATTGTAAACGATTCTTTTGCCGGATTTGGATAGAGCGAAAAACCACTTTTTTCAAAATCTGAATTAGCTAAAGAAGTGTCTACGATTTTAAAAATCGTTCCAGATGATATGCCTGCTGCATATAATTCTCCGAGATGGTCTTCACCAAAACTTGCAAAATCATTGCCAGAGAACACCGCCGAGGTTACTAAAACCCCATTATTATCTATTACTCTTATTCTATTATCACAGTAATCGCCAAAAACATATTTGTTTTGTAAATTTGGATAAATAGATCCTGTGTAAACATAGCCTCCAGTTATAGAACAAGTACCATTACTATATAAAGGATATTGATAAAATGGAAAAGTCATAGTGCTTGCTGCTGCACAACCTGTAGTATTGTTGGTTGCATTTCCTTCATAACACTTCCAACCAAAATTCAACCCAGTATTTGGTAATGGACTCTGTATTCTATTAAGTTCTTCAAAAGCATTTTGTCCTACATCGGCAATCCATAAATCGCCGTTTAATCTATTGAATGAAAATTTCCATGGATTTCTTAAACCGATTGCCCAAATTTCTTGTTTTCCAGCTTCATTAACATAAGGATTGGTAGATGGAAAACCATAATTTAATCCTGGTGCGGTCGAATTAACATCAATACGAAGCATTTTTCCCAAATAAATTCTAGACGGATTTGACACAACGTTTGAATTGGATAAACTTAAATTTTGAGAATAGCCTTGAGGATCGCCGCCGCTACCGCCATCTCCCATTCCGATATATAAAAATCCATCGGATCCGAATTTTATACTTCCACCATTGTGATTTGAATAAGGTTGATTTATGGTCATTAAAATAGTTCCAGTTGTGTTGGCAATATTTGGATTACCAGAATTTACAGAATATCTTGCAATAACTGTACTTCCGGCTGTGTTGGTGTAATTAACAAAGAAAAATCCATTTGTAGTATAGTTCGGATGAAAGGCTAGACCAAGTAATCCACGTTCGCCTCCAGAACTAATTAAGGAAGATAAATTTAAAAATGGGGTTGCATTTATAGTCCCATTTGAATTTAAAATTCGAATTAATCCACCTTTTTGTACTACAAATAATCTTGAATCTCCTGCGTGTGCAATTTCAACCGGACTATTGAAACCGGTTGCGAATGATTGTAAAGCAATTGTTTGTGCGTATCCTAAAAAGGATAATAATGTTATACCTAAAAGTAAAATCTTTTTCATATGTAAATATTATTTGTTTTATTAGTGCATATGTATCGCTATTTTCATTGGTTTTTATCTCACAAAGATTTTATTTTTCATAGGAGTTCGATGACCCGAGAGCTTGCTCGAACTGGCGAAGCATTTATCAATTGCAAGCAAACGATTTGTTTATGGCGATTTCATAGCGATTAGTTTAGTTTTGGTAAATTTAAAAAATAATTTTTAAAGTATTTCATTAATAGTGTCTTACAAAACAAAAAAGCGCAAAGAGTTTCAAATTCTTTACGCTTTTCCTCTGCTTGAGTTAGTTATGCTTATAAATTATCGATTACTTTATCCTTTGGATATTTCACTTTATAACTGATTCTAATTTTTTTTGTTTCGTTTGGTGCGAGTTTCAGTTCCCAAGTTAGAATTCCGGTTTCGGTGTTTACTTTTGCTTTTCCGTCTTCCAATAATTCTATCGTAACTTCTTTGTCTGAACTCAAAGGATATTGATCTTTCAACAACATGAAAATTTCTTCTTTTTTGTTGTTTCTAACAGTTAAATCATAAGTAAACGTTTGCTCTTTGTAAGAAGATAAAAATTTAGTTCCGCTTTTATCCACTACTTTTTCGCGTTTGATATTGATTTTTTTATCTCTTCCCATACTTAAATTTAAAGTATCGGCAGTTTGATTCGGATTGATAGTTGTTTTACCAACATACAAACCTTCAAAAATGATATTAGCTTCACCAGGCAATAAATTGTATATAGAATAATCATTAATTTCTGCTAATAAAAACGCCTCATTATCTACTCTTGGTGCAGCATAATATTTGTAAGTTGCAGGCAATTTAATTTCTTTCAACGCTACAGAATGTACCTTTCCATTCGATAAAATATCATAAGGAATATCAATATCGAAAGAAACGTTGAGTTGGTTTTCGTTGATGGATGTGTAATCATCCATTTGTTTTGTTGTAATAACAATTACTCCATTTGAACCACGTGAACCATATAAACTAGATGCTTGTTCTCCTTTTAAAACATTTACAGATTTAATAGCGTTTGGAGGTAATTGTTTGTAGGTTTCATTATCTGAAATTGCGCCATCAATTACTACTAATGGTTGATTGTCTGCAGTCAAGCTTCGTGCTCCTCTTAAAACAATTCCTGAGCTTGCACCAACACTACCATTTCCACTTTCAATATTTACGCCTGCAGCTCTACCTTGAAGTTGATTAGCAACTACATTTTGATCTTTATCACCATATCTAAAAGTAAATGGATTTCCATACCTCAAAAACCAAGCTTGTAATAACGGAGCTTGATTATTTTGATTAGGATTTCCGCTTGATAAAGTTAGGTTCACTTTTTTCCAATCGATTCCAGAATTTTGGGTTACTTGTGCTTTATACATCATATTGATTGGATCTTTTACGTTGTCTACTCGTAAATCATAAAATGGATTCCATGTTGCGGAATTGGTAATGTAGTTGATGTCAAGATTTACGTTTCCTGCAATTTCGTTCATTACTTGTAGCACCAATTTTCCTTTAGAAGTTTTGTCTTCTTTTTGGGTATTGATGACTAATTTATCGTTTAAAGCTTTAAGTTTTTTGTTCCAATTGGCTTCTTTTTCTTGTAATGCAACTACAGCATTGTCTAATTCGGTTCTTTTGGCTTTATAATAGTCAACCAATTTTATTAATTCAGTTACACTTAATCCCGAATTTGCTCCAGCAACTGTTTGATTATTGTCTAACAAACCAATAGTTTGTTGGTGCGAATAGGTTTCAATTTGAATTTTCTTAATCTCTTTTTGAACCAAAGTAATGCTATCACGCACTTTTTTTATCGCAGGATTACTTTCGTCAATTTCATATTCTGAAATATAATTTTGAGTGAATTGCACCGACAAAACCGTCACTGAACTTGGTGCGCCAATTTGAATTGTGTTTTCATTCAAATAATCAGCAACATTTTTAATTACGATTTCGCTTGTTCCCACAGGAAGGTTTACTATTGTAGTTTGTTGCAGTTCGGCAGCGTTAAAATAAACGGTTGCCGATTTTACTTTTGCCGAAGTAAAAATAGGTTTCTGTGCAAATGAAATTGCCGAAATTAGTAGTAAGGTCAGTAAGAGTGCTTTTTTCATTTTATGAGTTTTTCATTTTTTTATTGTCAATATAATTCACACCTAAACCGCCCATAATTTGGTGATTTTGCATTTCGCTTTCTGAATCAATTGATAGGTTTAAAATTAGACTATTATTTCTGATTTTTGATAAATCAATTTTCATACTTTTAGAATAACTTGATTCACTTGAGTTTATTGTAACAAATAGTTCTGTAGTTTTTTTGTCCAAAAGTAATGGAATTGAATAGGCTCCAGTTTTTGGATCTACTTTTACAGAAACATTCGAACCCGAAACAAAAATGGTAAGTTCAGGATATTTTTTATTTGACAAAGGTTTTTTAGTTGACTTTTCTAAAATTTTGCCACTCAAAACAAAGGATACCATTTTGCCTTCTTGAAAAGCAATTTTCCCATGTTTAAAACCCGTAGGTTCGGAACAACCAAGTTCTGTTTTTATTGGTTCTTTTTCTTGACCAACAACAGTAGAAGTTAATAAAACTGATGCAGCAACAGCAATGGCATATTTAAAATTGTTGCTTTTTGAAATTTCGTTTACTTCAAATTCTTCTTCTAGTTGAGAAGTTTTCAATCGGGCACAAATGCTTTTGTTTTTATTTTCAGCTATAAATCTTGCTACTTCTGAATTGGTTTTTGTACTCAAATCAATTACGTTTTTAGCACAAGAATTGCAAAATGAACCCTTCGAATTTGGAATCATTTTATCGAAGTTTTCGTTGCAAGGGGTTTTTATTTCTAATGAAAATTTCTTTTTCATAAAAATCAATATTTAGTTATAAATATAAAGAGTGTTATTTTTATGAAAAGGTTGGGAAGCAATGCAAATTATTTCGATTTTGATACTTTAATTCCTACTCCAATAACATTCGGAAGGTATGGCCCATCAAAATCTTGACTTACTTTTATTTGATATTTTCCTTTAAAGAGTTTCGTTTTTTCAAGAACGTTCATTGACATGTCACAAATATCGCCACCACAATCTGCTAATGGTTTGCCTTTACTGTCTTTTATATTGAAATCAATGTTGTGAAATTCTTCTTCACCAGATGGATTTTTAACATCAATTTTTATGGGAACACTTGCAAATTGATAATCATAAATATGGCTAAACTCAAAGGTAACATCATATAACTTTGTGTCATCATCAATGGTAAATTCAAAAATTTTGGAATCTGATTTTAGCCATCTGTGATCTTCAGGAAGTTTGATAAATTTATTATAATCTGTTTTTTCTGAACAAGAAATTAGTAAGAAAATAGTAAGGAAAGGGAAAATAAATTTTGATTTCATGGTTTTGTTTTTTTAGATAACGTGATTGATAACCAAATTATTATCCAAACAAATGTTCTACAACTTCTTCAATTTTAGATACCAAAATCACTTTTATTCCTGGAAATTTTGTAGAAATTTTATTATATTTAGAAACAAAAATAGTCGCAAAACCAAGTTTTTCTGCTTCTTGAATGCGTTGTTCTACTCTGTTAACAGGACGAATTTCACCCGAAAGACCAACTTCGCCAGCAAAGCAAACATCTTTTCCAACGGCAATATCTTCATTTGAAGATAGAATTGAAGCCACAACAGCCAAATCAATTGCAGGATCATCAACCGATATTCCTCCAGTAACGTTCAAAAAAACATCTTTTGTTCCTAGTCGGAAACCAGCACGTTTTTCTAAAACAGCCAAAAGCATGTTCAATCTTTTAGCATTATAACCTGTTGTACTTCTTTGAGGCGTTCCATAAACTGCGGTTGAAACTAATGCTTGAATTTCAATCATCAACGGACGCATTCCTTCAAGTGTTGAAGCAATGGCAGTTCCAGAAAGTTCTTCTTCACGATGCGAAAGTAATATTTCAGAAGGATTGGAAACTTCTCTCAAACCTGAGCCTTGCATTTCATAAATTCCGAGTTCGGCTGTGGAACCAAATCGGTTTTTTAAACTGCGTAAAATTCTATAAACATGATTTCTATCTCCTTCAAATTGCAAAACGGTATCGACCATATGTTCCAATATTTTTGGTCCAGCAATGGTTCCATCTTTTGTAATATGTCCAATTAAAATTACTGGAACATTGGTTTCTTTGGCAAATTTTATCAATTCTGCAGTACATTCTCTAATTTGAGAAATACTTCCTGCAGTCGATTCTATATAATCAGTATGAAGCGTTTGAATGGAATCAATGATTACAATTTCGGGTTCAATTTCTTGAATTTGACGAAAGATATTTTGGGTTTTAGTTTCTGTCAAGATATAGCAATTATCACCATTGGGTGTAATTCTTTCGGCACGCATTTTTATCTGCTTCTGACTTTCTTCACCTGAAACATACAAAGTTTTGTAAGGTAATTTTAAAGATATTTGAAGCAATAAAGTGCTTTTTCCAATTCCAGGTTCGCCACCAAGAAGAATCAAAGAGCCAGGCACAATTCCGCCACCAAGAACTCGATTTAATTCGCCATCAAGCGTGTTCATTCGAACTTCTTCAGACGAATCAATTTCGGTTACTTTTAATGGTTTTGGAGCTTTTTTTACTTCAGATGTAGGCTTCCAACTAGTTTTTTCTTCCTTTTGAATTACCTCTTCTACAATTGTATTCCATTCTTTACAAGCATTGCATTGTCCTTGCCATTTAGCATATTGCGAACCACAATTCTGACAGAAAAAAGAAGTTTTGATTTTGGCCATTTATAGTAGTATTGCTTGTTCTGAATATATTTCAGATTTATTTCTTTTTAATTTGAACTCTTAATTCATCTGCTTTACCAAGCATCATGTCTTTGGTTAAATCGCCAATTTCTTGCATTTGAAAACCATTTTGATAATGTCTTACAGCATTTTTAATATCGCCAGTATTTTCATAATACATAGCCATATGGTAATCTCCAAGCATTGATTTTGGATACATTTTTTTGGAAAGCTGTGCTAGTAGTTCAAATTCATTGTAAGCTTTGTTTTTAAGAATTGCTGCTTCAATAGCTTTGAAATCATTAAGACGTATTTGCATTTTAATACCTAAAGCTTTTTCTAAAATCTCATATTTATTTTTAAGATAATCTACATAACCCGATTCCAATTTGACAATTTTTTCTTGAAATTCAGAAGTTGAAATTGGTTGGTAAACTGCAAAAAACTGATATAGAGCACTTGGAATAGAATATAAAACAAGAGAATAGTGTGAAGCTCCTTTAAACTCGTCGTATTTATAATTTAAATTTGGATTGTTAGCTGCTTTAATATTTTCATCTAGCGTTGCTATTTTTGTTCTAATTTTCTTAATATCTCCATCGGCTGAAGATTGATAATAGAACATATTTTGTTTGAAAGTTCCTAATCTTTCTGCAACTCTTACCTCCATTTCTGTAGCAAGTTCTGGACTTAATGATATGTAAGCATTGAATAGAGGATTGTCTTTGTATAGAAATAAGTTCATATAACCAGCAGTTACATCGTGACCAGCAATTATTTTGAAAGGAGAAATTCTATATTTATTTTGAAGAAATGGCATAAGTTCGCCACCAATAAACTCAAAAAAACTTTCACCTTTTCCTTCTGGTAAACCAGTACTTTCGTCAAATGTACAATCGGAATCACGCTCGTTTTCTCTATTTTGAGCTAAGCCTACAATGATTACCTCTGGCAAATCATCCCAGTAATTACCATAGCTTATGGCGCCTTGAAAAGGATCAAATAAATAATCACCATCTAATAAAAAAAGTAAAGGATAAACTTTCTTAATTTCTCTATCGTATGAAGGAGGAAGAGATATTGTTAAATGTCTGTATGCATCTAATTTTTTTGAAAGGATACTATCTTTTAATTTTTGACCAAAACCGCTAAAGCTAATTGTAATTAAGAAAAGTAAAATAAATTTTTTCATATTTTGGTTGTTTTGATTGACTTAAAGATAGTTTAAAAAAACAAGCAATATAATAAATTATTTTCTATTTAAGATAGGCAGTAGTAAAAATGATAACAATCCCAAAAGCAAAACTAATAGCATTTGAGAGGTCCAAATAATCCAACCGAAGGCTGTTCCTGCTGGTTCTGCAATAGCATAAAACAACAGTACTTTAGATGTTAGAAACGGATAAGCACCAAAGCCACTATTGGTAAAAGCGATAGCAATACTTCCTACAACAAAACAAGTTATAATGGCTTCAAATGTTAGAGTTGAAGTTTCTGGAATTACTTTAGTAGCAACATAATAGGTAATTAAGTAGGACGACCAAATTAAGATGGTTTGGAAGAAGTACTCCCATTTTTTTTTCATATGGATAATACTCAATAATCCTTCTTTCAAACCCGAAATTTTTTCTTTAAAAACAGCTACTATTTTTAATTTTGAGTATTTGTAAATAAGAATAAAAACAATTAAAAAAAATATCCCAAAAATGGCTAAAAGAGTCATTAGTTGTAATGGAATTTTGTCTAAAATAAAGGCTTTTACTATTTTAAACTGAAGAATAACAGATAGTAACATAAAAAATAATAGAAAAAGCATATCTATCAATCTTTCGGCGACAATTGTTCCAAATCCTTTATCGAAAGGGATGTTGTTGTATTTTTTTACAATTAGAGCTCTTGAAATTTCTCCAGATTTTGGTACTGTCAAGTTTAGTAAGTAACCAATATTTACAGCCATGAAATTGTTTTGGAAAGAAGAGTCATAACCCAAATGGTCTAACATATATTTCCATCTGTAAGCTCTTATTGCATTTCCTGTAAAGCCTACAAATAGAGCAAGTGTCACATAAAAGTAGTCAGCATTTTTGAAGTAACCAATTATTTCATTGATTTGAGCGTCTGTAAATTTAGAGTATTGATAGACGATTATTCCAACTCCTAAAAGTATAGGAATTAGTATCGACAACCATTTACTTACTTGATTTTTCAAGAGACTATTTCAAAGTGTTATCGTTTTCATTTGGGAAAACAAGCCAAGGTTTAAATCCTTTTGCTTCTTCAAAATCTATAGTAGCATACGAAATAATGATAATAATATCGCCAGCATGCACTTTTCTTGCAGCAGGACCATTTAAAGTGATTTCGCCTGAATTTCTCGCTCCTTTAATAGCGTAGGTTTCAAAACGCTCGCCATTATTAATATTAACAATAGAAACTTTTTCGCCTTCAATTAAGTTTGAGGCATCCATTAAAGCTTCATCGATAGTAATGCTACCGATATAGTTCAAATCTGCGCCAGTTACTTTGACGCGATGAATTTTTGATTTTACAACTTGAATTTGCATGGGGCAAAGTTAAATTAATTTAGTGAAATAGTATCAATCAATCTTATTTTGTTAACAAAAACTGCAATAAAAGCTCTGTATTTTTTCTTTTTGTTTTTTCTTTTACAAGTTAACAGGCTAGCTTCATCCGCAATTTCAAAATATTCCAATTCAAATATAGGATGATCTAAAAAGGATTTTGTTACATGCTCAGCAACCTTTTTAGCAGATTTCGTGCCAAAAAGATGTTTTGCTTCATTTAATGTTTTAAAAATAATTGAGGCTTCCTGTTTTTCGTTTTCAGAAAGGCGTTCATTTCGAGAACTCATCGCTAATCCGTTTTGCGCTCTAAAAATTGGACATCCAATTATGGTTACTGAAAGTTTTTCTTTTTCAACTAGTTTTTTTACAATTTGAAGTTGTTGAAAATCTTTTTCACCAAAATAGGCATTGGTTGGATTTACAATTTCAAATAATCTTTTTACAACAGTTCCAACTCCGTCAAAATGTCCAGGACGAAATTTACCTTCCATTTGATTTTCTAAACCATCAAAATTGTAATGTTGTGATTTTGTATTTCCATCATAAATGTCTTCAACCGTTGGAGCATAGATGAGAATTTTTTCAGAAATTATTTTAATCTTTTCTACATCACTTTCTAATGTTCTTGGATATTTTTTTAAATCTTCTGGATTATTAAATTGAGTTGGGTTTACAAAAATACTTATTACTGTCGTTGCATTATTTTCAATAGATTTTTTAAGCAGAGAGAGATGTCCTGCGTGCAGTGCTCCCATAGTTGGAACAAATCCTACTGTGGTTTTATCGAGGTTATTCTCTTTCAGGTGATTGATTAAATCTACCTTTTTACTGAAAATAGGCATATGTTTTTTTATTATTTGGGTACAAACTTACTACTTTAGTAATTATCTGCATAAATTTTTGTAATTTTGCATGTTTTTTATTGCCAATAAATACATACATAACATAATGGAAGATAAGAGGATATTATATGTATCATCTGAAGTGGTGCCTTATTTAGCAGAGAATGAAGTTTCTCTAATGTCATATGACGTGCCAAAAATGATTAATGATCAAGGCGGACAAATCAGAATTTTCATGCCTAGATATGGAAATATAAATGAAAGAAGACACCAATTGCACGAAGTAATTCGTCTTTCTGGGATGAATTTAGTTGTAAATGATGTCGACATGCCTTTGATTATCAAAGTAGCATCAATACCTAAAGAACGAATTCAAGTTTATTTTATAGATAATGACGAATATTTCAAAAGAAAAGCTACCTTTTCTGATGAAGATGGTGTTTTATATTCAGATAATGACGAACGTGCTATTTTTTTTGCAAAAGGCGTTGTAGAAACCGTTAAGAAATTAAATTGGGTTCCAGATATTATTCATGTTCACGGTTGGATGGCTTCAATGCTTCCTGTTTATATGAAACATTTTTACAAAGATGAAGCCTTATTTTCTGAAACAAAGATTGTGAGTTCGGTTTACAGCCAATCTTTTGATGGAAATTTAGATTTAGAAATGATAAATAAGATTAAGTTTGATGGCGTTCCAAATGAAGCTGTTGTCGAATTGGAAATTCCTAATTATGAAAATCTTATCAAAGCTTCTATAAAGCACTCTGACGCAGTAATCATTGCTTCTGAAAATCTTTCGCCAAGTTTAACAAAATTTATAGAATCTTCAGGTAAACCTTTTTTACCTTTCGCTCCCAAAGAAGGATTCTCTGAAGCTTACACTTCTTTTTATAAAAAGATGTTATAATATAATTTACAAAACATGAAATTTAATTTCTTATTCAAAACATTTATTATCGGATTATCAATTCTTTTTTTCGCGTCTTGCGATAAAGATTTTAATGAACTGGGTTCCGAAATTGTAGGTAATAACAACTACAGTTTAAATAAAGAAGCAATAGATGTTGTTGCCTATAATCAAAATATAGGAGTATATAGAACAAGTAATTTACCTATAAATTCTTTGGGTACTTATACCAATCCAATTTTTGGAAAAACTACAGCAAATTTTGTTACACAAGTGCAATTAGTAACCAATAGTCCAAAATTTTACAGAACTGCTTCAAATATTATTATCGATTCAGTATATCTTTATGTGCCTTACTTTAGTTCTGTAGAAAGCACTGATGCAACTTCAGGCGATACAACTTACAAGCTAAGTAAAGATTCTATTTTTGGTGATAAAGAAATAGATCTTAAAGTATATGAATCTAACTATTATTTAAGGGATAACGATCCGGCAACAGGTTTTCAACAGCCGCAATATTATTACAACAATCAACAAAACGAAATAGAGGCTACATTAGATTTGTCAGCTCCTTTAAATATTGACAATAGAAATATACAAGATAGTACTGCCACACCAGATAACTCTCAAAACAGTAAATTTGTATTTAGCAATAAACAAATTAAACTATATAAAAATATAGGAACTCCCAATGTTGCTATTAAAGAACGTCTAGCACCAGGTATGTTACTAAGTTTAAATAAAGGATTTTTTAGACAAAAAATATTCAATGCGCCAACAGGAGTTTTGTTTAACAATAATGCTTTTGTTAACTACTTCAGAGGATTATATTTTAAAGTAAATAATGCTACGTCATCAGTAAATCAAGGTTCCTTAGCAAAATTAAATTTTGCAAATGGGTATATAAGAATTATTTACAGAGATAACACTTCTGATACAGATACAGCATTAGTTAGAAGAATATTTGATATTAAATTAGGCGGTAATACAGTAAATTTAATTAATAACGATTGGTCAAACCCTGTAACTTCACCAAATACAACTGTTGGTGACGATAAATTATATCTTAAAGGGATGGGTGGTTCAATGACAGTCATTGATTTGTTTGCAGGAACTGCAGGAGCTGCAAAATTACAGGATATTAAAGATAAAAACTGGTTGGTCAATGAAGCTAATTTAACTTTTACTATAGATAAAGACGCGTTGATAACTACTTCTGGTCCTGCTCCAGAGCCAAACAGAATTTATCTATATGATTTGAATAACAAAAGACCATTGATAGACTATTTTGCAGATTTAACTACGGCTAATTCATCAAAATACAATAAGTTTATTTATGGTGGAATTATTCAAAAAGACGCAAGTGACAGAGGTACAACTTATAAAATTAAGATTACTAATCATATTAGAAATTTAATTTTGAAAGATTCAACTAATGTAAAACTAGGATTAGTGGTTACAGAATCAATAAATAATCCTTCGAATGTAAATTTATTTACACCATTTGCAAATGATGGTGTTACAACAAAATTTGTACCAGCAATGTCTGTTGTAAATCCATTAGGTACTATTTTATTTGGATCTAATCCAAGTGTTCCTTTACAAAAAAGATTGAAACTAGAAGTTTATTATACCAAACCTGACTAACTAAATAACTATAATAATATGTGTGGAATTGTAGGTTATATTGGATATCGTGAAGCATATCCTATTGTTATAAAAGGATTAAAGCGATTAGAATACCGTGGCTATGATAGTGCTGGCGTTATGCTTTATGATGGAGCAGATTTAAAAGTTTCTAAAACAAAAGGAAAAGTTTCCGATTTAGAAGAAAAATCATCCAAAGAAATTACAACTAATGGAACTATAGGTATGGGACACACACGTTGGGCAACACATGGTGTTCCTAATGATGTAAATTCACATCCACATCTATCAAATTCTGGTGACTTAGCAATAATTCACAATGGGATTATAGAAAACTATGAACCATTAAAAAAAGAATTAATAAATAGAGGATATACTTTCAAATCGGATACTGATACTGAGGTATTAGTAAATTTGATAGAAGATGTTCAGAAAAAAGACAATCTAAAACTTGGAAAAGCAGTTCAAATTGCTTTAAATCAAGTTGTTGGAGCTTATGCGATTTGTGTTTTTGATAAGAAAAAACCAGACGAAATGGTTGTGGCAAGATTAGGTAGTCCATTAGCAATTGGAGTTGGTGAAGATGAATTTTTTATAGCTTCTGATGCATCACCTTTTATTGAATATACTTCTAATGCCATTTATTTAGAAGACGAAGAAATGGCTATTGTTCGTTTACATAAACCACTGAAAATAAGAAAAATTAAAGACGACTCTTTAGTAGATCCATATGTTCAAGAATTGCAAATGAATCTAGAGCAGATTGAAAAAGGTGGTTACGATCACTTCATGCTTAAAGAAATTTATGAGCAACCAAATGTAATTAAAGACACTTACAGAGGAAGGCTTCTCGCAAACAGCGGATTAATTCAAATGGCAGGTGTAGAAGATAATATCGAAAAATTTCTTAATGCCGATAGAATAATAATTATTGCTTGCGGAACTTCTTGGCATGCAGGTTTAGTTGCCGAATATGTTATTGAAGAATTTGCAAGAATTCCAGTTGAAGTAGAATATGCTTCAGAATTTAGATATAGAAATCCAATTATTACAAGTAAAGATGTGATTATTGCCATTTCACAATCTGGAGAAACAGCCGATACATTAGCAGCAATCAAATTAGCAAAAGAAAAAGGAGCATTTGTTTTTGGTGTTTGTAACGTTGTAGGATCTTCAATATCTAGAGAAACTCACGCAGGTGCATATACTCATGCTGGACCAGAAATTGGTGTTGCATCGACAAAAGCATTTACGACGCAAATTACAGTTTTGACAATGATAGCTTTACGACTTGCAAAAGCAAAAGGAACTATGTCAAATTCTGACTTCCATAGATATTTACAAGAATTAGAATTGATTCCAGAAAAGGTAGCTGAAGCATTGTCTTCTACAAACGAAATTGCTAAAGAAATTGCTTCTATATATAAAGATGCGCCAAATTGTTTATACTTAGGTAGAGGATATAATTTTCCAGTGGCTTTAGAAGGAGCTTTAAAGTTAAAAGAGATTTCATATATTCATGCAGAAGGATATCCGGCAGCCGAAATGAAACATGGCCCGATTGCTTTAATTGACGAAAAAATGCCAGTAGTTGTAATTGCTCCTAAGCAAGGGCATTATGATAAAGTGGTTAGTAACATACAAGAAATTAAGTCTAGAAGCGGAAAAATTATTGCCATTGTTACTAAAGGTGATGTTCAGGTAAAAGGTCTAGCAGACCATGTAATTGAAATTCCTGAAACATCAGATGCACTTTCACCATTATTAACGACTATTCCGTTGCAACTTTTGTCTTATCACATTGCGGTATTAAGAGGATGTAACGTCGATCAGCCAAGAAATTTAGCAAAATCGGTAACGGTTGAATAAATTAAATAAGAAATTTGATTAAAAAAGCGAGAAAAATATT
>CANGUP010000058.1 GCA_947457105.1 Flavobacteriaceae bacterium | reverse complement strand
TCTAAAATCTAATATCTAAAATCTAATATCTAAAATCTAATATCTAAAATCTAAAATCTAATATCTGAAATCTAATATCTAAAGCTTATGTAACATCGATACTTAACAATTAAAACTATAAATTATGTCAAACTTAAGTATCTTTGAAAAAAAGTGGTTAGACCTTGTATTTGAAGGCAAAAACCAAGAGTATGGTGCATACAAACTACGTCAAGACAGCACCAAAACAACTATTATTGCATTCTTCACAGGAATTCTATTCCTTGGTTTTGTATCAGGAATGGGTATGCTTTTAAGTTCATTTGGACCTAAACCTGTAATCTTACCAGAAGAACCACTAGATGATTCTATCATAGTAGTAAAGTACGTAGAACCATTAGTTGAAAAACCAAAATCTGCGGAACCAGTTACTAATAATAGCGCTTCTGTAGAAAAAGTTCCTATTAACAAAAATTTTGTTGTAGCTCCTACAGTTGATGCAAAAGAACCTATTCCAATAACTTCTGAATTGCCAAAAATCAATACTCCAATTGGCACATCAGGAACAGGAACTCCAGGAACACCTGGTGTAATTGATGGTGGCGGAACAGAACCAAAATCAGAGATAATTACTCCAAAAGGACCAGTTCCTTCAGCTGAATTAGACAAACAACCTTTTTTTCCTGGTGGGATTAAAAAATTCTACGAGTACGTGGGAACAAATTTTGAAAAACAAAATATTGATGAAGAAGAAGGTCAATCAATTAGAGTTTTAGTTTCTTTTGTAATTGAGAAAAATGGATCAATGACAGATATTGAAGTAACAAGAAAAACAACTCCAGAAATTGATAAAGAAGCTATTAGAGTTTTAAAATCTTTAAAAACTAAATGGGCTCCTGGAATTAAAAATGGAGAACCTGTAAGAACTCAATTTACGCTACCAATTACTGTAATGCTATAATTATTGATTCCTGACTTGTAATTCAAGTTAATAAATGTGTGAACTGCTTTGCCAAAACAAAGCAGTTTTTTTTTGAAACAAAGTATAAATATTTCTTAATGATTAAAAATCTGAAATAGAATATTCAAAATCTAAAATCTACATTCGTATCTTTGCATTTCAAAAAAAGTGAATATGGAAACGGCTACTGAAAATAACCTTCCAATTGGAAAACCAAAATGGCTAAAAGTTAAGTTACCTATTGGTCAAAAATATACCGAACTTCGTGGATTAGTTGACAAATACAAACTAAATACTATCTGTACCTCAGGAAGTTGCCCAAATATGGGTGAATGTTGGGGTGAAGGAACTGCTACTTTTATGATTCTTGGTAATATTTGTACACGTTCTTGTGGATTTTGTGGCGTTAAAACCGGTCGTCCAGAAAATGTTGATTGGGATGAACCAGAAAAAGTAGCGCGTTCTATAAAGATAATGAACATCAAACATGCAGTTATCACTAGTGTAGATAGAGATGACTTGAAAGATATGGGTTCAATTATATGGTTAGAAACTGTTCAAGCCATTCGCAGAATGAATCCTAATACAACTTTAGAAACTTTAATTCCAGATTTTCAAGGAAATACTAGAAATATCGATAGAATCATTGAAGCCAATCCAGAAGTTGTTTCTCACAACATGGAAACGGTTCGTCGTTTAACTCGTGAAGTTAGAATTCAGGCAAAATATGACAAAAGCTTAGAAGTTTTAAGATATCTGAAAGAAAAAGGTATTCGCAGAACTAAATCAGGAATCATGTTAGGTTTGGGCGAAACTGAAGCAGAAGTTTTTGAAACTATGCAAGACATTCGCAACCAAAATGTTGATATTATAACTATTGGACAATATTTGCAACCTAGTAAAAAACACTTACCTGTAAAAGAGTTTATCACTCCAGAACAATTTGAAAAATACGAAAAATTAGGTAAAGAAATGGGATTCCGTCATGTAGAAAGTGGTGCTTTAGTGCGTTCTTCTTATCATGCTGAAAAACATATTTTGTAAATAAATGTCAAGAGATTTAGCCAACCAACAAGCAGCCATCAAAGCAACCTATTTTAGTTTAATAGGCAATGCATCTTTAGCTGTAATTAAAGGATTGGCAGGTTTTTTCGGCAATTCTTATGCTCTAATTGCAGATGCAATTGAATCAACAACCGATATTTTTTCTTCTTTTTTAGTACTATTTGGAATCAAATATTCCAGCAGACCAGCAGATGAAAATCATCCTTATGGACATGGTCGTGCAGAACCTTTGATAACATTTATTGTAGTTGGTTTTCTAATAACATCAGCAACAATTATTGCTTACGAAAGCATCTTAAATATTGGAACACCACATGAATTACCGAAATCCTGGACCTTAATTGTCTTGGGATTAATAATTGTTTGGAAAGAAATATCTTTTCAATTAGTTATGAAAAAAAGTATCGAAACGAATAGTTCATCTCTAAAAGCAGATGCTTGGCATCATAGAAGTGATGCAATAACATCAATAGCAGCATTTATAGGTATTTCTATTGCTCTATTTCTTGGAAAAGGTTATGAATCTGCTGATGATTGGGCGGCGCTTTTTGCCTCAGGTTTTATTTTATATAACAGCTATTTAATTTTCAGACCCGCTTTAGGCGAAATAATGGACGAGCATTTATATAATGATTTAGTTGAAGAAATAAGAATTGTTTCCCATCAAGTGGAAGGAGTAATTGACACCGAAAAATGTTTCATTCGAAAAGCTGGAATGAAATATCACGTTGATTTACATGCAATTGTTGACTCAAATATTTCTGTAAAAGAAGGTCATGATATTTCACATCATTTAAAAGATACTTTGCGTGAAGAAATTCCACAATTAGGTAACGTTTTAATACACATAGAACCCAATGATTAAAACAAAAATTGCCATAAATGGTTTTGGAAGAATTGGAAGAAATCTTTTCAGATTACTTGTCAATCATCCAAACATTGAAGTTGTTGCCATAAATGATATTGCTGACAATAGAACTATGGCACATTTAATTAAATATGACAGCATTCATGGTGTTTTACCTTATCAAGTTTCATTTGATGAAAAATCAATAATCGTTGATGGAAAATCGTATCCTTTTTATCACGAAAAAGAAATTTCAAATCTAAATTGGAATGGAATCGATATTGTTATTGAATCTACAGGGAAATATAAAACTTTTGACGAAATTAATGTTCACATAGTTTGTGGTGCCAAAAAAGTAATTCTTTCAGCACCTTCTGAAGTTTCCGAAATTAAAACTGTGGTTCTTGGAGTTAATGAAAGTATCCTTGACGGAACAGAAAAAATTATTTCCAATGCAAGTTGTACTACTAATAATGCAGCTCCAATGATGAAAGTCATTAATGATTTATGTGGTATTGAACAAGCGTACATTACAACTGTTCACTCTTATACAACTGACCAAAGCCTTCACGACCAACCACATAAAGATTTACGTCGTGCTCGTGGTGCAAGTCAATCCATTGTACCTACAACTACTGGTGCGGCAAAAGCTTTAACAAAAATATTTCCTGAAATGGAAGGGAAAATTGGAGGTTGTGGCATTAGAGTTCCTGTTCCAGATGGTTCTCTAACTGATATTACATTTAATGTAAAACGAGCTGTTTCTATCGAAGAAATTAATGAAGCATTCTTAAAAGCTTCTCAAACAAATTTAAAAGGAATTTTAGATTATACTGAAGATCCTATCGTTTCTGTAGACATTATAGGCAATCGAAATTCTTGTCTTTTTGATTCACAATTAACTTCTGTAATTGATAAAATGGTTAAAGTTGTGGGTTGGTACGACAATGAAATTGGTTATTCATCTAGAATAATTGATTTAATAATGTTAATTTCAGAAAAATAAGACATCTAAAAGCATAATTAAAATACCAATTATTAATATTGTTGAATCAACTCTTTAATCAAAAATCTAACACTTGGTTCTGCTTTTTGAGCAGCTTTTAGAACCTCTTCGTGATTTACTTCTTCAATGTTTTCTTCATCACCCATATCTGTAATAACGGAAAGCCCAAAAGTTTCTAATTCCATATGACGTGCCACAATAACTTCAGGTACAGTAGACATTCCAACACAATCAGCTCCAATGTTTTTTACCATCTTGTATTCTGCTAATGTTTCAAAAGTTGGCCCTTGCAAGCCCATATAAATTCCAATATGAACTTCTATATTGGCTTCATTTGCGATCTCTCTTGCTTTTGCAATCATTTTCAAACTATAAGGTTCGCTCATATTCACAAATCTTGGTCCGAAACGCTCATCATTTTTTCCGCGCAATGGATGCTCTGGCATCATATTGATATGATCTTTTATCAAAACTATTGAACCAACTTCATAATTAGGATTAACACCTCCTGAAGCATTAGATACAAACAATTTAGTAACACCCAAATATTTCATAACTCTCACAGGAAAAGTAACTTGCTTCATATCATAACCTTCATAGAAATGAAATCGTCCTTGCATAGCAACAACTTTTTTATCACCAATTGTTCCAAAAACTAAAGCCCCTTTATGACCTTGAACGGTTGATACAGGAAAATTAGGAATTTCAGAATAAGGCAACGTAAATTCAATTGCAATATTATCTGTAAATCTTCCCAATCCTGAACCTAAGATTACTCCATATTCTGGTGTGAAACCTGTTTTTTCTTTGATATAATTAACGGTTTCTTGTACTTGTTCCCACATAATTTAAAATTGTTTGGTTAAAATTATCACCTTTAGAAATGAAACTACTTTTAATAGGTAAATAAAAAAGTGATTTCAAATTCTGATTTTTCAATCTAACGTAATCCTTTTCTGTTGTGATAATTAACTTATTATTT
Organism: Flavobacteriaceae bacterium; assembly: GCA_947457105.1. Taxonomy (GTDB): domain Bacteria; phylum Bacteroidota; class Bacteroidia; order Flavobacteriales; family Flavobacteriaceae; genus Flavobacterium. The sequence goes on along the minus strand of CANGUP010000058.1, from coordinate 12,404 downwards.
GCTTTATTTTTAATTTCTTCAATATCGTTTTCTGAAAAATGATGATGATCTGGATAAACTAGTTTTACATTTTTTTCAGCCTGCAAATATTTAAAAAAGGGTTCAGGTTTTGCTATGCCGGCTAAAAGTAATTTATCAACATCAATTATTTCCTCAACTTTTTTAGATTCAAATTCATTATAAACTTCAGAATCATAATCTATAAAACTAAAAAAGATTGGAACATTTAATCCTATCTTTTTAATCATATTTTGTTGTGCAAGTTCCGATAAATCTTTGGGACATTTAGTGATAATTATCAGGTTAGCTCTTTTCGCTCCACTTCTACTCTCTCTTAAATTGCCTGTTGGCAACATAAAATCATTAAAATACAAATCATCAAATGAAGAAAGTAAAATGTAAAATCCAGCTTTGACTTTTCTATGCTGAAAAGCGTCATCTAATAAAATAACTTCTGGTTTAGTATTTAATTTTAATAATTGTTCTATTCCATTTTTTCTTTCTGCATCAACTGCTACATGAATATTTGGAAATTTTTGATGAATTTGAAACGGTTCATCTCCCAAGATTTCTACATTCGAATTTGAATCTGCCAAAACAAAACCTTCCGATTTTCTTTTATAACCGCGACTTAAGGTAGCAATTTTATAATTTGACGAAAGCAAACGAATTAAATATTCAATTTGAGGTGTTTTACCAGTTCCGCCAACGCTAAGGTTTCCGACAGCAATTATAGGAATGTCAAACGAATAGGATTTCAAAATTCCTTTATCAAAAAGAAAGTTTCTGAAGGAAGTTATCCAACCATAAAGAATTGAAAAAGGAAAAAGTAAATACCTTAAAATAATCATAGTACGAAAGTATAATTTTTTATCTTTGAATTGAAATTAATTTTACAAAATGAACTTCAGAATTAAATTATTATTTGCTTTTATCTTTTGTTTTCAAATTGGATTTAGCCAAGAAAATAATGATGCTGCAATTTTAAAAGTGCTTTTATCAAAATATTACGCCAACGAAAAAGTAATAGTAAAAAACAGATTGCAATTATTGAGTTTCTACTGTAACAAAGCACCCAATAATGAAGAAACTTTAGAAGTAATTGCTAAAAGCGATTTGCTAAAGAAAAATGCACAAGAAATTAAAAATCAAATTAATATCAAACTAAACGAAAATTGGTCAAAGGAATTTGATTTACTCTTTACAAATCAAAACCAGTATTTGAAAAGTAAAGTCAATAATTGTTTGAGTTTGGAAGAGTTTAAGAAAATTTCTGATAGATTTCATGACAACAATCAAAGATTAATGATAGTTAGCAAACCCATGTATTTTGCACAAAAATATTGTTTGGTAAAAGTGGCTTTTTATAGAAGTATTGAGCATAATTCAGGAAGCTTTTTCTTATTTGAAAATACCAATGGAGTTTGGAATATTATAGAAGTTTTAAATGAATGGGCAACTTGATTTAGATTGCAGGTGTCAGATTGCAGATATCAGATTGCAGAACATAGATTGCAGATTTAAGAAGATACAATAAGATTATGAAAATAAAAGAAATACTCAATATCCTCGAAGAAATGGCTCCTTTGGCTTATGCTGAAGATTTTGACAATGTAGGATTATTGGTTGGAAATCAAAATGATGAAGCTATTGGAGTTTTAGTTTGTCATGACGCTCTTGAAAGTGTTATTGATGAAGCGATTGCCAAAAAATGTAATTTGGTAATTTGCTTCCATCCTATTCTTTTCAATGGTTTGAAGAAAATTACTGGGAAAAATTATGTGGAACGTGCCGTTTTAAAAGCCATTAAAAATGATATAGCCATTTATGCAGTTCACACAGCTTTGGATAATCATAAGAATGGTGTCAACAAAATTTTCTGTAATGCTTTGGGTTTGAAGAATACTAAAGTGTTAGTTCCTAAGCAAAATTTCATTCAAAAGTTGGTAACTTATACTATTCCAAAAAATGTAGAAAAAGTACGTAATGCTTTATTTGATGCTGGTGCTGGAAAAATTGGCAACTATGAAGATTGCAGTTTCAACTCTCAAGGAATTGGAACTTACATGGGAAATGAAAATAGCAATCCCGAAGTTGGAGAACGATTTGAATTTGTTGAAGCACAAGAAATTAAAATCGAAGTTACTTTTGAAAAACATTTGCAAAGTAAAATTCTGAAAGCTCTTTTTTCAAATCATGTTTATGAAGAAGTAGCTTATGAAATTTACGATTTACAAAATTCACATCAAAATATTGGTTTAGGAATGATTGGTGAACTCGAAAATCCAATGTCTGAAATTGACTTTTTGGAATTTGTAAAAGACAAAATGCAGTGTGGAGGAATTCGTCATTCGCAATTACTTGGAAAACAAGTTAAAAAGATTGCAGTTCTTGGTGGTTCAGGAAGTTTTGCAATAAAAAACGCAATTCAAGCCAATGTTGACGTTTTTTTAACATCTGATTTGAAATATCACAACTTTTATGAAGCTGAAAATCAGATAGTTTTAGCCGATATTGGTCACTTTGAAAGCGAAAGATATACAAAAAATTATATTGTTGATTTTCTTAAAGAAAAAATTACTAATTTTGCAATCGTTTTATCAGAAGAAAATACAAATCCAGTTAAGTACTTATAAAATATGGCTACTACAAAAGAATTGAGCGTTGAAGAAAAATTAAGAGCGCTTTACGATTTACAAATAATCGATACTAGAATTGACGAAATCAGAAATGTAAGAGGTGAATTGCCTTTAGAAGTTGAAGATCTTGAAGATGAAGTAGCAGGTTTGACTACTCGTTTAGAAAAACTACAAAGCGATTTAGTAACTATTGAAGATAGTATTAAAGCTAAAAAGAATGCTATTGAAAATCATCAAGCAGCAATCAAAAAATATACTGAACAACAAAAAGATGTTCGTAACAATAGAGAATTCAACTCTTTAACTAAAGAAGTAGAATTTCAAGAACTTGAGATTCAATTAGCTGAAAAGCAAATTAAAGAATTGAAAGCTTCAATTGAGCACAAAAAAGAAGTGGTTTCAAATTCTAAAGAAAAATTAGAACAAAAAACAACTCACTTAAAGCACAAAAAAGCTGAATTGAACGACATTATGGCTGAAACTCAAAAAGAGGAATCTTTCTTGACAGAAAGATCAGCTGAATATGAGCAACAAATTGAAGATCGTTTATTAGCTGCTTACAAAAGAATCCGTTCTAGCGTTAGAAATGGCTTGGCTGTTGTTTCAATTGAACGTGGAGCTTCTGCAGGTTCATTCTTTACTATTCCACCACAAACTCAAGTTGAAATTGCTTCAAGAAAAAAAATCATCACTGATGAACATTCTGGAAGAATTTTAGTAGATGCATCATTGGCAGATGAAGAAAGAGAAAAAATGGAAAAAATATTCGCAAAAATGTAATATCTTGAATCCCGATTAACGTCGGGATTTTTTTATGGAAAAAAGTATTCAATTTGTTGTTGTAAAAAGTGTTGGATTTTATATTAATACACTTAGTTATATTGCTCCAAAAAAAGCAATCGCATTAGCCTATAAACTCTTTAGTCAACCCAGAAAAGGCAGAATTATTGAACACAAAATTTCGAAAACATTACTTAAAGCAGAACATGTTAGGCATAAGCACAATGAACATGAATTTCAAACTTATATTTGGAAAGGTAATGATGATATCATTTTATTGATTCATGGTTGGGAAAGCAATGCATCTCGTTGGAAAAAATTACTTTCACATTTAAAGAAAACTGGAAAAACAATTATTGCAATTGATGGCCCAGCTCACGGAAAAAGTAGCGGGAAAGAATTTAATGTTCCAACTTATGCTGAATTCATTGATGTTGTTGTGCAAAAATACAATCCAAAAATTGCTATCGGTCATTCTATTGGTGGAAATGCAATTGCTTATTTTCAGGCGCACTACAATCATAATTTTGAAAAGATAGTTTTACTTGGTGCGCCTTCAGATTTTAAAGTGATTTTAAATAATTACATTAAAATGCTGAGCCTTAACAATCGAATTCATCAATCATTAATTGATTACATTAAGAAAAGATTCAATCTAACTATAGATGAGTTTTCGGCTTCTAAATTCTTAAAGAATAGTTCCATTGAAGGAATTGTAGCTCATGATATACAAGATACTGTGGTTTTATTTGAAGAAGGAAAAAAGATTTCAAAAGCTTGGGAAAAAGCACAATTTATTGAAACAAAAGGTCTTGGACACAGTATGCATGATGCCTATTTGTATCAAAATATTGTAGATTTTGTTCAGAAATAATTTCTAAATCTATACAGTATATCGAATCATATATTATGTAAAAATAGATTCCTACTGAATTACAAAATCTGTGAGAATCTTATAATTGCAAATGACTTTGAAAACTGAAACCTGCAAACTGAAATCTGTAAACTGAAATCTGTAAACTGCAAACTAAAAAAACTATCTTTGCATAATGGAAGAAAATCTAACTCGTATCAACAAATTTCTATCAGAAACTGGATTTTGCTCACGTCGTGAAGCAGATAAGTTAATTGAGCAAGGAAGAGTTACGATTAATGGAACTGTGCCAGAAATGGGTACTAAAATTGCACCAACAGACGAAGTGCGTGTTGATGGAAAATTAGTTAGAGAAAATAATAAAAAACGTGTTTATCTTGCTTTCAATAAGCCACCCGGAATTGAATGTACAACCAATCTTGAAGTAAGAGATAACATTGTAGATTACATCAATTATCACGAACGTATTTTTCCAATTGGTAGACTAGATAAAGCCAGTGAAGGATTGATATTTATGACCAATGATGGCGACATTGTAAACAAGATTCTTCGCGCCAGAAACAATCACGAAAAAGAATATATAGTAACTGTAAATAGACCTATAACTGATAGGTTTATAGATAGAATGGCTAATGGAATTCCAATTCTTGAAACGGTTACCAGAAAATGTAAAGTTGAACAAGTTAGCAAATACGTATTTAGAATTGTACTTACGCAAGGACTAAATAGACAAATTCGTAGAATGTGCGAATATCTTGATTATGAAGTAACAGCTTTAAAAAGAACTCGAATCATTAATATTTCATTGGATGTTCTTTTGGGAAGATATCGTGAACTTACCGAAGCAGAAATTACACAATTAAATCAATTGATAGAGCCTTCAAGTAAAACAGAAGAAGCAAGTTTACCAAAAGTAACTCCGAAAATTACATCTCAACCTCGTAGAGATTTTAGAAAAAGACAATAAAAAACTCCAACTTTTCAGTTGGAGTTTTTTTTAGCATTTAATTTCCATAACATAATCGTCCATAATGTAGTTATTTCCTATGTCGATTACTTCTTCTTTTATAATTTGGAAACCATATTTTTGGTAAAAGTCTTTGGCTTTATTGAATTTATTCACATTCAAAAACAAAGCTACATTATTCGACAAAACAACTTTATCTTTAATATAATCAATTACTTGCTTTCCAATTCCTTTTCCTTGGATTTCAGGTAAAACGTATAATTTTTGAAGCTTAGTTTTATTTGAATTGTTACAATTTAATTCGTAGGATGCAAAACCTATAAAATTTTGATCATACTCTATCAATATAAAAACATGTCCATTATTAAATTGTTTCTCTAAAGAATCGATAGAATAAATCATTTCTAACATATAGTCTAATTGCGCTTTTGAAAGAATAGTTTCGTAAGCATTAGGCCAAATTATATATGCTAAATTTTTAACTATTGCTAATTGTTCTTTAGTGGCAACAACAATATTCATATTATTTTTTAAGACGTTTTTGTTCCCTTGCCAAAAGTGTATTTTTCAACAACATGGCAATAGTCATTGGACCAACTCCACCTGGAACAGGAGTAATAAATGATGCTTTTTTAGAAACATTTTCAAAATCTACATCGCCAGTTATTCGGTATCCTTTTTCAGTTGATTCATCAATTACTCTAGTGATACCCACATCAATAATTACGGCATCATCTTTAATCATTTCGGCTTTCAAATAATTAGGAACTCCTAAAGCTGTTATGATAATATCGGCTTGAGAGGTAATTTGATTAATATTTTTAGTGTGACTATGAGTTAACGTAACAGTAGAATTTCCAGGAAATCCTTTTCTTCCCATTAAAATGCTCATTGGTCGACCAACAATGTGGCTTCTTCCAATAACAACCGTGTGTTTTCCTTCAGTATCGACATTGTAACGTTCTAAAAGTTCTAAAATTCCAAAAGGTGTTGCTGGAATAAATGTACTCATATCTAAAGCCATTTTTCCAAAATTTTCTGGGTGAAAACCGTCAACGTCTTTACTTGGATCAATACAATTAATGATTTGTTGTGTATCAATTTGTTTTGGAAGCGGTAGTTGCACTATAAAACCATCAATATCATCATTTTGATTTAATTCATTAATCTTCTTTAGCAGTTCTGTTTCAGATGTTGTACTTGGCAATTTTATCAAAGTAGATTCAAATCCAACTCTTTCACATGCTTTTACTTTGCTTCCAACATAAGTCAAACTTGCTCCATCATTTCCAACAATTATTGCTGCTAAATGAGGAACTTTTTCGCCTTTGTCTTTCATCTTTTGAACTTCAGCAGCGATTTCGTTTTTAATATCTTCAGATACTTTTTTTCCGTCTAAAATGGTCATTGTTGTAGTGTGTTGTGTTGTTGTTATAGTTACAAAAAAGACGCGATAAATCGCGTCTTTCCATTATTTCATACCTTTCATTCCGCCCATCATTCGCATCATGTTTTTTCCTCCAGGACCTTGCATCATTTTCATCATTTTGCTCATTTGGTCAAACTGTTTCATCAATTGATTTACTTCTTCTATCTTTCTACCAGAACCTTTTGCGATTCTAGTTTTTCTTTTCATATCGATTATCGAAGGTTTTGTTCTTTCTATTGGTGTCATCGAATGGATTATTGCTTCAATATGTTTGAATGCGTCATCTTCAATTTCAACATCTTTAAGAGCTTTTCCAGCACCTGGTATCATTCCAACCAAGTCTTTCATGCTACCCATTTTTTTAATTTGTTGAATTTGAGCTAAGAAATCATCAAAACCAAACTCATTTTTAGCAATCTTCTTCTGAATTTTTCTTGCTTCTTCCTCATCATATTGCTCTTGAGCTCTTTCTACAAGCGAAACAACGTCTCCCATTCCAAGAATTCTATCAGCCATACGTGAAGGATAGAACACATCAATTGCATCCATTTTTTCACCAGTACCAATAAATTTAATTGGTTTATTCACAACCGATTTAATTGTAATCGCTGCTCCACCACGAGTATCACCATCTAACTTTGTAAGGATAACTCCATCAAAATTTAATCTATCATTGAAGGCTTTTGCAGTATTCACAGCATCTTGTCCAGTCATTGCGTCAACAACAAATAACGTTTCTTGTGGCTGAATGGCTTTGTGAACATTGGCAATCTCAGTCATCATTTCTTCGTCAACGGCTAAACGACCAGCAGTATCGACAATTACTACATTAAAACCATTAGCTTTGGCATAAGCAATAGCTTTTAAAGAAATATCAACTGGATTTTTGTTTTCTGGTTCAGAATAAACCTCAACACCTATTTGATCTCCAACAACATGCAACTGATTGATTGCCGCAGGACGATAAATATCACAAGCAACCAAAAGTGGTTTTTTGTTCTTTTTAGTTTTAAGATAATTGGCTAATTTTCCGGAGAAAGTTGTTTTACCAGAACCTTGCAAACCAGACATTAAAATAACTGTAGGATTTCCTGAAAGATTAATTCCTGCAGCATCACCACCCATTAATTCGGTTAATTCATCTTTAACCAATTTCACCATTAATTGTCCAGGTTCTAATGTCGTTAATACATTTTGCCCCATTGCTTTTTCTTTTACTGATGTAGTAAAATCTTTAGCAATTTTAAAATTAACATCGGCATCAAGTAAAGCACGACGAACTTCTTTAAGTGTTTCTGCAACGTTTACTTCTGTAATTTTTCCATGTCCTTTTAGGATATGGAATGCTTTATCTAATTTATCGCTTAAATTATTGAACATAATTTGTGGTGTTTTCTATAAATGAAGTGCAAATTTAAGCATTTGAAATTGAAGTATGAAAGTATTAGAAAGAAAAAAACCACTCGAATGACGAATGGTTTTTAAACTAGTCTTTATTTATTTGGAAATGATTTAATTTTTTTCAAAAGTTAATAAATCAGTTCCTCCATTTCCACCGCTAACATCTCTTAATTCGATTTTTGAAGCAGTGTAGGTTACAATATCCCAATCATCGGTAAGTTCTGCAAAATTGGCTGGAGTAGAGAATGCAATATTAAAATCTAAATCATTACTTGGATTATCATCATTACTATCACCTGAAGTTACTGACCAAGTTCCGTTGTAAGTATTAGAACCATTAGTTGCGGTTAAAGTACTTCCTGTTCCAAAAGTGAAGTTATAACCAGTAAAATTTGAAGTCTTAATTGTTCCTGAATCATTATAAAGTGTTACTCTCCATGTTCCTTGATTAACTGTATTTATTACAGGAGTTGGATCAGCTGGTGGATTTGAATTATTGTCATCGTTACTGCACATAGAAGCAACGTTTAGCATAAAAATGCAAAGCAAAATTGGTATTAATTTTAATTTTTTCATATGTGTTTGTTTTTTTTGATTATTAAACTATTAACGTTAAAATTACGAAAAAAGTATTAAAAAATTACATTCTTTCAGGAACTTCAATTCCTAATAATTGAAAGGCTGATTTTATAGTATCGGCAACTTTCTTAGATAGTTGAACTCTGAATACTTTTTTATCTTGATTTTCTTCTCCAAGTATAGATACATTTTGATAAAACGAATTAAATTCTTTAACCAATTCATAAGTATAGTTGGCTATTAAAGCCGGACTATGATTACGAGCTGCATCTTGAATAGTTTCTGGGAAAAGTGCAATTTGTTTAAGAAGCTCTTTTTCTTTTGGATGTAATTCAATTGAAACAGACATTGTTGTATCAAATTCTGCTTTACGCAAAATCGATTGAATACGAGCATAAGTATATTGAATAAATGGACCAGTATTTCCAGCAAAATCTACAGATTCCTCTGGATTGAACATCATTTGCTTTTTAGGATCTACCTTTAGCATGTAATATTTTAAGGCTCCAAGACCAATTGTTCGGTACAATTTAGCTTTCTCTTCCTCAGAATAACCAGCTAATTTTCCTAATTCTTCCGAAATTGATTTGGCTGTTGTTGTCATTTCTTCCATTAAATCATCAGCATCAACTACAGTTCCTTCTCTAGATTTCATTTTTCCAGAAGGCAATTCTACCATTCCATATGATAAATGATATAAGCTATCAGCCCAATCAAAACCTAGTTTTTTAAGGATTAAAAACAATACTTTAAAGTGATAATCTTGCTCATTACCAACGGTGTAAACCATTCCTCCAACGTCTGTAAAATCTTTTACACGCTGAATTGCAGTTCCAATATCTTGTGTCATATACACTGCGGTTCCGTCTGAACGAAGTACAATTTTTCTATCCAATCCATCTGGCGTTAAATCAATCCAAACCGAACCATCAGGATCTTTTTCGAAAATTCCTTTTTCTAAACCAAATTGAACTACTTCTTTTCCTAATAAATAGGTATTTGATTCATAATAATAACTATCAAAATCAACGCCTAAACTTTTATAAGTTTGAGCAAATCCATCATAAACCCATTGGTTCATAGTTTTCCAAAGCTCAATAACTTCTGGCTTTCCTGCTTCCCAATCTAAAAGCATTTGTTGTGCTTCTAAAATAATTGGTGCTTGTTTTTTAGCTTCATCTTCTGTCTTTCCTTGAGCCATTAGTTCACTTATTTGAACTTTATACTCTTTATCAAAAGCAACATAAAAATTTCCAACCAATTTATCTCCTTTTAAACCTGAAGTTTCTGGAGTTTGTCCGTTACCATATTTCTGCCAAGCCAACATCGATTTACAGATGTGAATTCCTCTGTCGTTGATGATTTGAGTTTTGTAAACTTTATTTCCAGAAGCTTTAATAATTTCGGCAACAGAATATCCTAATAAATTGTTTCTAACGTGACCAAGATGCAAAGGTTTGTTGGTATTTGGCGAAGAATATTCTACCATAACCGCTTTTGAACTTGATGTTGCCTCAATAAATCCATAAGAACTGTTATCTTTTATTACGTTGAAAAAAGAAAGATAGTAAGTATCAGAAATTACAATATTTAAAAATCCGGCAACTACATTGAACTTTTCAACCTCGGCTAAATTTTCAACTAAATGAGTTCCAATTTTGGTTCCGATTTCAACTGGATTTCCTTTAATAACTTTCAATAGCGGAAAAATTACCATAGTAATATCGCCTTCAAAATCTTTCCTAGTAGCCTGAAATTCAATTTTGTCGATAGTGATATCAAACTGTTTTTGAACGGCTTCAATAATGGCTGGAGTTAAGATTTGTTGTAAAGTCATTTTTTATAATTTTTTGAGGTTGCAAAGATAGCATATAATTGGAAAAAGTTTTTATAAAAAATTAAGCAAAAAAACTATTCAGACCATAAAAAAAACTTTCGTTTTAGCCACGAATTAAACTAAAAATCAAGAATTTTCGTAATAGATTTTAATCATTTCACGAATTTTAAATTGCTTTGCAATGATTTTCAACGAAAATCGCTAAAAATTTGTGCAATTTATACAAAATGAATTCGTGTATTTCGTGTAATTAGTGGTTGAAATTTCACAGGCTTAATAGTTACAGCAAAATAACTACTTTTGAATTGCATTATTTTTTATGCACTACCATTTTATTATGGCACTTGCCCAAGTAAATCCGCTACCAAAAGCTGCTAAAACAACAGTATCTCCATCTTTTATTTTGCCTAATTCCCATGCTTCTGTAAGCGCTATTGGAATAGACGCTGCGGTTGTATTTCCGTATTTCTGAATGTTATTGAAAACTTGATCGTCAGTCAATTTAAACTTTTGCTGAATGAATTGAGATATTCTCAAATTAGCTTGATGCGGAATCAACATATCAATATCCGAAACTTGAAGATTATTGGCTTGCAAACCTTCACTGATAACTTCGCTAAAACGAACTACGGCATTTTTAAACACAAATTGACCGTTCATGTGTGGAAAGTAACTTTCGTCATCTGGATTATTATCAGCAATAATATCTGTAATCCATCTTCCACCCATTCCTGGTGCTAAAACTGCCAATTCCTTTGCATGCTGACCTTCTGAATGCAAATGCGTAGAAAGAATTCCTTTAGTAGTATCTACTTCTCTTGATACCATTGCTGCTCCTGCTCCATCACCAAAAATAACTGATACACCACGACCTCGATCGGTCATATCTAAACCAAGTGATTGTACTTCTGAAGCTACCACAAGGATATTTTTATACATTCCAGTTTTAATAAACTGATCGGCAACAGAAAGTGCATAGATAAATCCAGAACATTGATTTCTAATGTCTAAAGCTCCAACTGTTTTTAATCCAAGCTCTTGTTGTAAAGCAACTCCTGGTCCAGGAAAATAATAATCTGGTGAAATTGTTGCAAAAACTATGAAATCAATATCGTCATTGGCAACTCCAGAGCGTTCAATAGCAATCTTTGCAGCTTTTACTCCCATAGAAGTTGTCGTATCCTCACCTCTTACTATGTGACGACGTTCTTTTATACCAGTACGTTCTTGAATCCACTCGTCTGTGGTGTCCATAATTTTAGACAAATCATCATTAGTAACCACATTATCAGGAACATAATATCCTAAACCTATTATTTTGGAGTTATACATGTATTATCGTTTTATCAATTTTAGTAACACAAATTTAGTCATCTTTTAAAAAAGCACATCATTTATCGCTATAAATTTTGAATTTAATAGTTTAATAAACCATTATAAAACAAAAAAACCAGTCGCAAAACTGGTTTTTTATTTATTTTAAAAATAATTATTCCGATTGATCATCAACAGTTGCATCTGGTGCATTTTTCTCCACTGATTCAATTCCGTTTTCTCTTGAAGCTAAAATTTCATACATTTCACTGTTTCCAATGATTTGACCATTACCAACTTTCAAGTTGAAATAATGTTGTCCGCATTTAGCTTCCAATCTATCAAAACGACCATCGTCTTGCGAAACTTTTCTAACCGATTCTATACCATTTAAGCAAGCTGCTTTAGTTGTATAACCTTCACTTGCAAGAATAGTTTGCCCATTTACTGCTTTTAAATTGAATTGAAACTCACCATTTTTTCTTGTTGTGATTACAAATTTTCCAATGATTTATGTTTTATTTTTTTTATTTAAAATTTTAATAAAATTAAAAGTTTTTTTTAAAAATAAACAAATAACATCT
>CANGUP010000057.1 GCA_947457105.1 Flavobacteriaceae bacterium | reverse complement strand
TGACAAAATTCTAAGCTTTCTAAAAGTAAATCTTTGTATTCGTTTCTCGTGAATACATCTAACCAACCTACCACTGCGAAACTTACAAAATATAAACCCTTCGGATTATGAAACTTGTAATTTCTGCTCATACTTCTCTTTTATCAAATTTAATAAAAATTTTCTTTGCCTGTAAGAAAAATATAAGTTATTTAGAACCAAGCGAAGGGATTCGCGCGGTAGCTGGTGTCATTATTTATCATTTTGTTCGATTTAAGACTTTATCAAATATAAAAAGACAAGCAGTATTGCTCGTCTTTTTTGTTTTAGTTCTATAATACTATTTGATTTACAAATAGTTAAACTCAATAAATCAACTCATCACTAACTCTGAAACATTACCAACAAGTGATTATAACCAAAGGTTTTAAGAAAAGTAAAGTCCCATTCAATTCTATAAACAGAGTTAAGTTAATTAAAAGTAACGTTTTTTATTTGAATATTTTATTGTTATTGTTAAGAAAATTCCAAAAAAATAGAGCTTTACTCAGTAAATGTAACCTCACCTTCCCAATTCATAAAACCTCCTTCTAAATTGAATGTGTTTTCAAAACCCATTTGTTTCATAATACTACATGCTTGAGCACTTCTTCCTCCTGCTTTGCAATAAACATAGAAGTTTTTTGATTTATCTAGTTCTTCTAGTCGGTAGATGAATCCTTGTCCTTTATAAATATCATTTAAAATTGCTCCTGGAATAATTCCTTCACTCCATTCATCTTCTGTTCTAACGTCTAAAATTACTGCATTCGTATCTGCTTCTAATTGCGAAGCCCATTCTTGTTGAGATAAGTTCATTTCTATTATTTTTTTTCCAAATTTATAAATTTCATTTTACATGGTCATAAAAGTATTAACAAAAAAATAACACAACATTTGTATATACAAATAAAAATAATTTTACATTTGTACTTACAAATTTTGTAATTACAATTATGAGAATTGAAGATATAATAAAATCAAATGTTGCTATAGATGATGCTAAAAAAGTTGTCCTAAACATTATGGTTACCCAAAATGTTGTTACTGAAAAGTTTAATGAAGTATTAAAACCTTATGATTTATCAGGCGAGCAGTACAATGTATTGCGCATTTTGAGAGGTCAAAAAGGTAATCCTGCTAATATGTGCGTGATTCAAGAACGAATGATTGCAAAAAACAGTAACACTACCCGATTGATTGATAAATTATTATTAAAAAATCTAGTCACTAGAGAAGTTTGTCCTGAAAACAGAAGAAAAATTGAAGTTTTAATCACTGAAAAAGGATTGGAACTATTAGAAGAATTAGATCCTAAAGTATTAGAAAACGAAAAATTATTTGCCGCAAATCTAAACCAAAAAGAATTAGTTGAATTAAACACCTTATTAGAAAAATATAGAAACCTTAAATAAAAATTACTATGACTCAATTTATAAAAGACGCAAATTGGCGTTATGCTACTAAAAAATTTGATGCAACAAAGAAAATCTCTAATGTAGACTTAGCAAATTTAAAAGAAGCAATTCGTTTAACAGCCTCATCATACGGATTACAACCTTACAAAGTAATAATAGTTGAAAATCCGGATTTAAGAGCTCAGTTGCAACCTGTTTCTTGGGGACAATCTCAAATTGTAGATGCCTCTCACTTACTAGTTTTTGCAAACATTATCAACTTTGGAGAAAAAGAGATTGATACAACCATCCATAATATGGCAAATACAAGAAATCTGCCTTTAGAAGCACTTCAAGGATATGGAGATTTTATGAAATCTAAATTGGTTTCACTTCCAGAAGATGTAAAAAATACTTGGACATCAAAACAAACTTATTTGGCTCTAGGAAATTTAATGAACGCTGCTGCCGAACTAAAGATAGATGTAACACCTATGGAAGGTTTTGAGCCTGAAAAATACAACGAAATTTTAGGTCTTGATAAACTTGGCTTGAATGCTTCATTAGTTGCAACAATTGGCTATCGTCATGAAGAAGATGCTACACAACATTATGCAAAAGTGCGTAAATCTGAAGAAGAATTATTTGTAACAATATAATTAATAATTAAAATCAATAACTCAAATTTAAAAGAAAATGAAAAATTTTAAAACAATCGCAATCGCATTATTCGTAGCAGTTTCAACAATCGCTACAGCGCAATCTAAGAAAGTAGACGCTTCTAAAAGTGCCATCAACTGGGTTGGAAAAAAAGTAACAGGTGAACACAGTGGAACCGTAAAAATTCAAAGTGGAAACTTAATTTTTAAAGGTAAAAAACTAACTGGCGGAACATTTGTAGTAGACATGACTTCAATAACAACTACAGATATTAAAGGAGAATATGCTGCAAAATTAGATGGCCATTTAAAAGCTGATGATTTCTTTGGAACGGATAAATATCCAACTTCAAAATTAGTTTTCAAAAAAATTGCTAATAAAGGAAATGACGTTTACACTGTAACTGCAGATTTAACTATTAAAGATGTAACAGCACCAGTAAAATTTGACATCACTGTAAAAGGAAATACTGCAACAACGTCATTCAAAGTAGATAGAACAAAATTTGGAATAAAATATGGTTCTGGAAGTTTCTTTGACAATTTAGGAGATAAAACTATTAACGATGATTTCGAGTTAACTGTGTCTTTACAGTTTTAAGAAAAAGGGAAAAATTGCTAACCAAGAAAACCTCATAGAGAAATCTTTGAGGTTTTTTTATGCTTTTTAGAAACTAACTTATGATTATATTTGCCTAATGAAAAAAATCCTTCTCATAGATAATTACGACAGTTTTACATTCAATTTAGTTCATAATTTAGAAGAACTAAACTGTAATGTAACCGTACTTAGAAATGACGAATTTGAACTTGAAGAACTAAAATATTTTGATGACATAATTTTATCTCCTGGACCCGGAATACCATCAGAATCAGGATTGTTAAATAAAGTTATATCAACTTACGCTTCAAGCAAAAAAATACTTGGAATATGTCTAGGTCAACAAGCCATTGGTGAAGTTTTTGGTAGCTCACTTCTTAATTTAAATAATGTTCATCATGGTGTTTCTTCATTTATTAATGTAATTGTTGCTGATGAAATCTTATTTAAAAACTTACCGCAACAACTCGAAGTAGGCCGTTATCACTCATGGGTTATCAATCCTGTTGATTTTCCTGAAGATTTAGAAATAACTTCTGTTACAGAAAATGGCGAGATTATGTCAATCCGACACAAACACTTCAATGTAAAAGGTGTTCAATTTCATCCAGAAAGCATCTTGACACCACACGGAAAAACCATTTTGGAAAATTGGTTATCAAATTAATTAATATAAATTTTCACTTTATATGAATTAATATATGGTTTTGAATTACATTTATTTAAATAATTACTATAGATTTTTACTATAACTGCAAAAAAGCGAAATATTTAATATTTGTTAGAAAAAACTTTCAAATTTCAATTCTTATCAACTAAAACCACTAGTTATCAACAGAATATGAAATGAAGAAGATAATTAATTAAATTTGAAATAGATAATTTAGTTTTTAATCAATTTTAATTTAAATAGTTATGGGACTTTTTAACAATCATGATAAGAAAATAATTAAAGAGCTTTGCAAAAAAAGTGAAGATATTAGCAAAAATATTACAAATGAAATTGATGAACTACTAGTTGAACTAAAAACTGAGTATGATGAGAATAGCAAAGTAGTCAATGAATTTCATGATTTTGTAAATGAACTCAAAACTAAATTAGCACCTGAAGACGCAAATAAACTTATTGAGTTTTCAACTCGAATGACAAAAGTAAAACGTTGTGCTAAAAAAGGTGTTGAAGCTATGAGAGAATTAGCTCGTGACCAAAGAAAAGCCACAAGAGAAACTATAAGAGAGTACCAAGAATACTTGTATGTTTAATTAGCGTGTAAAGACCAACTTATTACCTTTACTTAAGTTAGCATCAAAAGCATATCCTTCGTAGTTAAACCCTTTTAAATCATCAATAGTTTCTGCATTAGTATCAATAATGTAGCGCACCATCATACCTCTCGCCTTCTTAGCAAAGAAACTTATCATTTTTAGTTTTCCGTCTTTGTAATCTTTAAATTCGGGAGTAATTACTGGGACTTTTAATGTCTTTACATCAACGGCATCAAAGTATTCATTACTTGCCAGATTGACAAACAACTCCTCTTTTTGAAGTTCAGCATTTAATTGTTTTGCAATTATGGGTTTCCAAAATTCGTACAGGTTTTTATTTTTTCCTACCGGAAGTTTAGTTCCCATTTCGAGACGATAAGACTGCATTAAATCAAGTGGTTTCAATAATCCATACAATCCTGACAAAATCCTAAGTTTATCTTGCAAAACGTTTATTTTATCTTCTGAAAGCGAATAAGCATCTAATCCAATGTAAACATCTCCACTAAAGGCAAAAACTGCTGGTCTAGCATTTTCAACAGTCATTTCGGCAAGATTTCGTTCTTGATTACGTTGCCAATTTAAATCAGCCAACTTATCAGAAATATCCATTAATTCAATCAATTGTTTTGGCTTTTGCTTTTTCAAAACTTTTTCGATGTCTAACGATTGTTTTACAAAACTATATTCTGAATACAATTTTGTTGGTAATTGACTTTCAAAATCTAATGATTTGGCTGGTGATATTACGATTTTCATGACTTATTTTTAATGTTTTCTTCGTCTGTTTGCCATAAAATTGGCTCGAGTCAAAAATACAAATTTCAATTTGAAATTAAATACGTTAAAATGATTAGTTTCGATTTAACTATCAACAGAATTTATTATTTTTATCTTTTACAAGATTATATGCTATCTATCAATAAAATCCACCATATCGCTATTATTTGCTCTAATTATGAAATTTCTAAACATTTCTACACTGAAATTTTAGGTTTAAAAATTATCCAAGAAATTTATAGAAAAGAACGTGAATCCTATAAATTAGATTTAGCGTTGAATGATAATTATTGCATCGAATTATTCTCGTTTCCAAATCCTCCAAAACGTGTATCACAGCCAGAAGCTTCTGGATTGCGTCATTTAGCATTTGAAGTTAATGACATTGAGATTACTAGAAAGTATATTTTAGAAAAAAATCTTTTTAACTGAAGAAATTCGCATAGACGAATATACCAACAAACGTTTTTTCTTCACCAATGATCCAGATGATTTACCGATAGAGTTTTATGAAGTTTGAGTAAAATCTTATCAACAATTCGCATTTCGTAATTCGTTTTTCTAATTTATATTTTACCTTTGACCTTTCAAAAAAATAGAATCATGGTTTATAAATTTAGAGTAATTCTCGATGCAGAAGAAGATATTTTCAGAGATATTGCTATACTTGAAAACGACACTTTAGAAGATTTGCACAATGCAATCGTAAATGCTTTTGGATTTGACGGTTTAGAAGTCGCTTCTTTCTACACTTGTGACGACACTTGGAATCAAGAAGATGAAATCCCAATGTTTGACTCTGGCGATGTTCCTGGTGAGAACAAAATTATGAGTGATTATCAGCTGAATGATATTTTAGATACTGAAAACACTAAAATCATTTATGTTTATGACTTCATCAATATGTGGACATTCTTAGTAGAACTTGCTGCTGTTGAAGATTCAGTTGAAGTTGGATTGGTTTATCCTCACCTTTTATTTTCTCATGGTGAAATGCCTGCAGAAGCTATGGAAAAACATTTTCAAGCAGATTTTGAAGAGGAAGAAAGCTACAACGAATTTGAAGACGATTTAGATGAAGACGATTTAGATATGTTCAGTGGAGACGACAGCTTTGAAGATTACGGATTTGAGGAGAATTGGAATTAAAAAAAAGTTTGAGATTGTTTAAAATTGTTTAAAGGTTTAAAATTGTTCTATGGCTACTGTTAAAAGATTTGAAGATTTAGAAATTTGGATAGAAGCGAGACTACTTTCAAAGGAAATAATTTTAATTTCCAAAACAACTGAATTAAACAAAGATTTCAAACTTAAAGACCAAATTAAAGGTTCATCAGGTTCGGTAATGGATAATATTGCTGAAGGATTTAAAAGAAATGGAAACGTTGAGTTTCGCCAATTTCTATCAGTAGCAAAAGGATCTGCAGGAGAAACCCGTTCTCAATTATATAGAGTTTTTGACAATGAATATATTGATGAACAAAAATTAAACAATCTAGTTTCTGAATACGAAAAGCTAAGTATTAAAATACACAATTTTATAACCTATTTAAATAAAAATGATTTCAAAGGGACAAAGTATATCGACTCCTAATTAAACAATTTTAAACCAAATTAAACAACTTTAAACCTTTAAACAATTTCACAAAATGATCAACCTTTTTAATACCCACATAGAATCTTTATCCATCCATAGAGTTGGAAATAAAAGTCGTAACGAAGCCATTTTTTTATCAGAAAACCAATACGGATTAAACGATGAAATTGTTCCTTTATTGAAGGAATATTTTTTCAAATCGTTTCGCGAAAAAGAAGAAAACTACTTTCAATTTGCACATGAAGTAGATTTGGAATACAACGACATGTTCAATTTAGCTACTGAGATTTTTACCAATCCAAGTTCGGTGCATGAAGTTTCTAAAAAAATTACCAATCACCTTTTTGAACAATCTAATCATCCACATATCAAAAACGGAGAAGTTTATGTGACATATTTAACCAATGTTTCTATCGATAATAACGTTGTAGATGCTATTGGTGTTTTTAAAAGTGAGTTGCGTACCGATTTCCTTCAATTTGAAGAAAAAGGTAGTAATTTAGAAATGGTTCTTCAAGAAGGAATTAACTTGAATAAACTAGATAAAGGTTGTATAATCTTCAATCACAAAAAAGAAGAAGGATATAAAATTTTGACTGTTGATAGCAATCGTTATGATGCACGCTACTGGTTGGAACATTTCCTAGCTGTGGATGCTTTTCAAGATGAGAATTTCATGACTAAAAAGTATTTAAAATTCTGTCAAGAGTTTGCTAAAGAAGTGGTTTTTCCTGCCGAAGATAAAAAACAAGAAGTTATGTTTATGAATCGTGCGGTAAATCATTTTGCTAAAAACGATAATTTTGAAGAAACAGCTTTCTTAAATGAAGTAATGGACAATCCAGATTTGATTCCAGAATTCAAAAATTACAAAGCCGATAGAGGCGAAAAATACAGTATTGAAGATGTAACATCATTTCCAATAGCCAATGCAGCGGTTTCTGACGCCAGAAAATCGATTAAAAACGTTATTAATCTTGATACTAACATTCAGATTAAATTAGACTTTATCAATCCAGAAAGTGTAGAAAAATTTGTAGAAAAAGGTTGGGATGAAGAAAAACAAATGTATTACTATCTAGTTTACTTCAATAAAGAACAGAAGAGCTAGTGTTCAGTGTTCAGTGAAAAATAAAAATTAATCCTCTATTGTAAAACAATTGGGGATTTTTTTATACTAAATTGTTAAACATTCTGTTTTTAAGTTTTAAATTGTTATATTTATGCATAACCTACAAAAATGCGCTATTATCTTTATTTAGTGATATTGCTATTTAGCTGTCAAATTTTGTCAGCTCAAAATACCATTCCTACTAAATCGGATAGTGTTTACAAAAAAATTGATGATTTTTCTAAAGAAAGAAAATTCTTCAAACTGATGCACAAGTTGATGTTTAGACCAAAAAAAACAGAAGCTACAAAGAAACAAAAGAAAAAAGGCGCCTCTCCTATTCAGAAATCTTTTGAAAAATACAATTGTAGAATCATCCGAAATATAACTATTGAAACCACAGATCCTTTTGGATATTCTGCCGAAAATGAAAAAGAAGTTCCGGAAAAAAAATTAGAACGTTTTGGAAACTCCTTGCACATCAAAAGTAAAAAATGGACCATTAGAAATTTATTGCTTTTTAAAAAAAATCAAGAATTAGATTCCTTACTTGTAAAAGAATCTGAACGTATAATAAGAAGTCAACGATTTGTTAGAAGTGTTGTTATCAAACCAATCGCAATAGAAAATTGTCAAGATTCTATAGATATTTCTGTAAGAGTTTTAGATACTTGGAGTTTGATTCCAACTGGGGCAATTACAACATCTAAAGCCAATTTAGAACTTACTGAACGTAATTTTTTTGGTTTAGGACACGAAGTCAGCTTAGATTATATTCGAAGTTTTACAAATAATACTTTTGCATACGACTCAAGATATACGATTCGTAATTTTAAAAATTCGTTTGTAAATACAACTGTTTCCTCAAGAACAGATTTGCTAAACAACACTTACAAAACCGCTAGAATTGAAAGACCTTTTTATTCTACTTTAACACATTGGGCTGGTGGCTTTTATTATGATTATAGATTTTATACCGAAAATATGACCAATTCAAGTTTGGTTACCTCAGCTCAGAATTTTAAAATAAAAACTTATGATTTTTGGGCAGCACATTCAAGTAAAATATTTGCAGGAAATTCCGATTTCTCGAGAGCTACTAATCTTATTACTGCTTTAGGTTTTACAAACACAACTTACTTAAAACAACCCGAACTTAGCTACGACCCTATTCGTTTTTTTAATTCTTCAAAACGTTATTTAGCAACTATCGGAATTTCAAGTCAGCAGTTTTATCAAGACAAATACTTGTTTCGTTTTGGTGTGATTGAAGATATTCCTTACGGAAAAGTATTCTCCTTCACTGGCGGTTTTGAAAACAAAAACAACTTAAACAGAGCTTATTTTGGTGGAAGATTTTCCTATGGTGACTATCTTGATTTCGGTTACATAAGTGCCAACATAGAATATGGTTCCTTCTTTAATAAAGGAAAAACGGAACAAACCACTATCAAAATTGAAACCAATTACTTTACCAACTTATTTTCGATTGGAAGTTGGAAATTCAGACAATTTGTTAGACCTGTTTTAGTTTTAGGAAACAATCGATTAAATACAACTAGAGATAGATTGAACTTGATTGATGTCAACGGAATTCCTGGTTTTAATAGCTCACCACTTGTGGGAACGAAAAAATTTCTAACTACATTCCAAACGCAATCTTACAATCCAAGAAATTGGTATGGTTTCAATTTGAGTCCGTTTATGAATTTCACTGTCGGATTTCTAGACAACGGAAATCATAAATTTTTCAGCAATAAAATGTATTCTCAAATTGGACTTGGTGTCTTAATCAATAACAATTACCTAGTTTTCAATAGCTTTCAATTCTCTTTTTCCTATTATCCTTCACTTCCTATTGATGGAAGCAATATCATTAAAACGAATACTTTTCAAAACACCGATATCAACTTGAATAACTTCCAAATTGGGCAACCTTATGTTTTACCTTACGAATAAACACCATTAATATCTTGTTAAAGTTCGTCAAATTATTGAATATTATTTATAATTTCACAACATTAATAGTATTCCAATGCAATCAAAAAACTACTTATTTACAATTTTAACGTTGCTTATTTTTGACATTTCAAATGGTCAAATTACGATGTCTTCCCTCGAGTTTGATAAAGATAAAAAAGGGCCTAACATTATCTATTATAATTTTTATAATGGAATTCAAATGATTGAAATCGACTATAATAATTATGAAAAAGCTCGAATTGATCATGAAGACATGATAAAACCAATAAGCAGTATCCGACCAAGAAATTATGGACACAATACTATTATTTTAAGAAATAAAAATGGTGATCTTTTACACCAATACAACTTGGGAGGAAAAACTTTTAAATCAACCAATTTCCTTCCTTCTGAAAAATGTATTACTGTATCACACGCCTCGAGATTAGATGCAAACCATATAGCCAAAACAAATTATCCTTTCTATGGAAAATACAGTTTTTATGTTACTGAAAACAACAAAGCTGGTATAATTGATACTCTAGGCACTCCAATTTTGGAAGTTGCTTATGATGCCATTCTTAGCTATGGTGATAACTACAACCTTAATTCTTATGTAATGTTTGATACTAGAAACGATAGAGAAGACGAAACTTGTTTCTACACGATAAAACGCAACGGAAAATGGGGATTTAAAAGTGATAAACTAGCAATAGAACCAAAATATGAAGAGTTGATTCCTCTAAAAAAAGATGTTTTTAAGATTAAAAAAACTAACAACTATGGTTTGATAAATTATAAAGAAGAAAGTCTAATTGAACCCATTTACACCGACTTAATTTACAAAAATGATTTTTATCTTTATACTAAAGATGCTATTGAAAATATAGACAGATATACAACACTTTACGGAATTATTGATTCCAATTTTAAAATAAAAACACAACCCATTTATAGCAATCTTGAAGACATTATTGAAAATTACTATCCTTCAGGAAAATATTGGACCTGTAAAACTGATGGTTGTGGTGCCCTAGACAAAAACGGAAATGAAATTTCGAAGTTTAAGTATGGTGAGATGCCTCAAAATCCTTACAACAAATATTATCGAACTACTGGCTATAGAGATGGCAACAAACACTACATTTTGAATTTAGATTTTGAAGAAATCGGAAAAAATTACGATGTAATTTATGACTGGAAAAACTTACTCTTTACTGTAAAAATAGGTGCTAAATTTGGCTTGATAGATTTAAATAATAAATTAGTATTACCTTGCGAATATGATTCTTTTTGGGAAACATCTAGAAACGAATTAGGCACACTTATAAAAAACAAAAAATACGGAGTCATTACAAGTAAAGGAATTGTAGTAATTCCTTGTAAATATGATGATTTATACTTTACAGTTGATAATACTATTGTAGCCACTCTTATTGATAGCAATGATAAAACGAATAGAAACAGAAAAGTAGGTTTATTGGATGCCAATGGTAAACTTATGACCTCTTTTATATATGATGAAATCGAAACGATTGATTACGGATTTTATCGTGTTAGAATCGATACAAAATATGGCGTTCTCAACAAAGAAGGAAAAGAAATTACTCCTGTAAAATATGATGAAATTTACCGCTACAGAAATGGTTTTTGTATTGCCAAACTTGATTTTGGATTCGGCTTTATAGATGCTTCTGGAAAAGAAATAACCCATTTCTATTATGAAAAACCAACCGATTTCAACTACAACGCCGAGAAAAAACTAATAGCAAAAGTGTATTTAAGAGGAAAGGAAGTAATTATTGATGAGAATGGTAAAGTTGTGAAGTAGGAAATGAACATCGAGCCCTTTTCCTTCCCAAAAAAGAATTCGCTACCTTTGCAAAAAATTAGACGCAATGAATACTTTTGAGCAATTTAATCTTCCTAAATCTTTACAAAAAGCAATTGACGAAATGGGGTTGACTACTCCTACTTCAATTCAGGAAAAATCGTTTTCTGTTATTATGTCGGGACGCGATGTAATGGGAATTGCACAAACTGGTACAGGTAAAACCTTAGCCTATTTATTACCTCTTTTAAAACAATGGAAATTTGTAAATACCGATTCGGCTCGTGTCGTGATTTTGGTTCCTACTCGTGAATTGGTGGTTCAAATTGTTGAAGTTATTGAAAGCTTAACCAAATACATGTCGGTGCGAACGCTTGGTATTTATGGTGGAGTCAACATCAACACGCAGAAAAAAGCCGTTTACGAAGGAATCGATATTCTTGTTGGAACTCCAGGAAGAACTATGGATTTGGGTCTAGACAACGTAATCCGTTTTGATTCTTTGCAAAAATTAGTCATTGATGAATTTGATGAAATCTTAAATTTAGGTTTTAGAACCCAAGTGACTTCATTATTGACGATGATGAAAAACAAACGTCAAAATATCTTATTTTCTGCAACCATGACTGATGAAGTAGATGCCATGCTTGACGAATATTTTGAATTACCAGAAGAAGTTTCACTTGCAGCTTCTGGTACTCCATTAGAAAAAATTGAACAATTGGGTTACTATGCACCTAATTTTTTAACCAAACTAAATCTATTAAATCATCTTTTAGATACTGACGAAAGTACTTCAAGAGTTTTGATTTTTGCCAATAATAAAAAGACTGTTGACTTAATCGCCAATAGTATTGAAGAAAAATATCCAGAGCAATTTGGTGTAATTCACTCTAATAAATCACAAAATTATCGTTTGAATACCATGGCTTCGTTTCAAGCTGGCGAATTAAGAGGAATTATTACTACCGATGTAATGGCTCGTGGTTTAGATATTTCTGATGTTACTCATGTTATCAATTTTGAATTTACTGAAATTCCAGAGCAATACATTCACAGAATTGGTAGAACGGGTCGTGCTGATAAATCGGGAATTGCCATCAGTTTAATAAGTCCGAGTGAAGAAGAAATTCAAATTCAAGCGGAAATCTTAATGGAAAAAGAAATCAAATTTTTAAATTTTCCAGAAGGAGTTGAAGTAGCCGTGAGGTTATTAGAATTTGAAAAAGATAGAAAAAAAGTAAAACAACTTTTAAAGAAACCCAAAATTGAAGGTGGCGATGCTTTTCACGAAAAATCTAAGAAAAATCAAAAAGTAAATCTTGGTGGACCAGCAAAAACAAAACCTAGAAAAACAGAACCAAGAAATCGTGGTGTGGAGCGCAAAAGAGCTGCTAAAAAGAAGAAATAACTTTCAACAAGCTTTAATAGTTGATAGTTTTATGAAACTTTTAAACTTTTAAACATTTAAACTTTTAAACCTATTAACTTTTTGTTACTTTTGACAATTAAGAAATCACTGAACTCCGCTACAAAATTATACTTAGTGAAGTAAATTCTAAATAGAAATGCAGTTTAAACATCCAGAAATTCTCTATTTCCTTTTCTTATTGGTTATTCCGATTCTGGTACATCTTTTTCAGTTGCGAAAATTCAAAACAGAATATTTTACCAACGTAAAATTCTTAAAAGAACTTGTTGTTCAAACTAGAAAAAGTTCTAAAATCAAAAAATATTTACTTTTAGCTACAAGATTGTTGTTACTAACTTTCTTGATAATTGCCTTTGCACAACCTTTTTTTAAAGCAAAAGACAGTAAAAATGCTACTAATGAATTGTACATCGTTCTTGACAATTCTTTCAGCATGCAAGCAAAAGGTCAAAAAGGCGAATTGCTAAAACGTGCCGTTCAAGATTTACTAGAACATACACCAGAAAATGCAAATTTCTCCTTAATAACATGCTCTGACAACTTTTGGAATACTGATATTAAGTCTATTCAGAAAGAACTTCAGAACCTGAAATACAGTGCTTCACCATTTCAATTGGATAATCTTTTGTCTAAAATAAAAGCACACAAATCGGCTTTCAATAAAGACATTGCGGTAATTACTGATGGTGTTGGTTTACAACCTAATCAAGTTAAAAACATCAAAGACGACGAAAATTTATATTTCATAATTCCAGAAGCTGAAAAAACCGACAACATCGCTATTGATAGTGTTTACATCAATCAAACGATGGATAATTTTTACGAAATCGGTGTAAAATTAGATGCTTATGGAGACGATTTCAAAGATATTCCAATTGCCTTGTACAACAAAAAGAAGTTGGCTGCCAAGACTTTAGTCAATTTTGAATCTAAAACAAAAACCATCAATTTCACCATTCCAAAAGAAGATTTTCATGGTTATGTTGCTATAGTTGATAATAGTTTGGAGTATGACAACAATTACTATTTTAGCATCTCAAAACCTGAAAAAAGTAATGTGATTAGTATTGGTGAACCTGAAAAAAGTAGTTTTTTATCAAGGATTTACACTCCTGAAGAATTCAACTATATCAATTATTCACTCCAATCATTAGATTATAATTTACTTGACAAACAAGATGCCATTGTTTTAAACGAACTAAAAGATATTCCACAAGCACTTCAAACCACATTAAAATCATTTGTAGAAAAAGGCGGAAATGTAGTTTTAATTCCAAACGAAGAAAGCAGTACAACCAACTTGAATGGCTTTTTATCCAATTTTGGTGGCGTTCAGTTTAAAGCTTTGTCTAATAAGGAAAAAATGGTTACAAAAATTAATTTCAGTCATCCTTTATTTAGCAGTGTTTTTGAGAAGAAAGTTGACAATTTTCAATATCCAAATACAAAAAACTCCTTTGAAATAAGTAACTCCGCTCCTATGGTTTTGGGCTATAGCGATCAAACACCATTTTTGAGTGCTATTCAAAATAGTATTTCGTCTGTTTATGTTTTTGCTGCTCCAATCAATAAAATCAATAGTAATTTTCAGAATTCTCCCATTATTGTTCCAACTTTTTATAACATGGGACAAAACGCTCAGAAAGCCGGAATTAATGCTATAGTAATTGGAGATAACAAACCATTTATTGCGCAGACTTCATTAAGTAAAGACGAAATCGTCAACATTAAAAACGGAACTGAAAGTTTTATACCTGTGCAACAAATACTAAATGATAAAGTAAAGTTGACTTTCAATGATAATCCGAAAGAAGCTGGAAACTTTGAGATTTTTAATTCCTCTAAATCCATAGAAAATTTAAGTTTTAATTATAATAGAACCGAAAGTAATTTAGCTAACGCTAATCCAGATGCCGTAAGTGATTACAAGGAGATAAGCAATGTAGATGCAATATTCGATACGCTACAAGCCAATCGAGCCGACAATCAACTTTGGAAATGGTTCGTTATTTTAGCCTTGCTATTCATCACGTTGGAAGTTTTAATTCAAAAATTTGTAAAATGAAAATTATAATCAGAGAAGCCAAGATTATCGACTCAAAAAGTCCGTTTCACAATCAGGTAGTTGATGTAAAAATCAATGATGGAATCCTAGAAAAAATAGGAACCAACCTCTCGCCTTCTGATGATTATAAAGAAATCAAACAATCTAATTTACATCTTTCTCAAGGATGGTTTGATAGTAGTGTTTCTTTTGGAGAACCAGGTTTTGAAGACAGAGAAACTATTGCTAATGGATTGAATGTAGCTGCAAAAAGCGGTTTTACTGCTGTAGCGCTTCAACCAAATTCTGCTCCAATTCTTGATAACCAATCACAGATTTTATTTGTAAAACAAAAAGCTAACGATACTGCAACATATTTATTTCCGATTGGTGCTTTAACAAAAAATAGCGAAGGAACCGATTTAGCCGAACTTTATGATATGAAAAATGCTGGAGCGATTGCCTTTGGTGATTATGGAAAAAGTTTGTCTAATGCAAATTTGCTTAAAATTGGATTGCAATACGTTCAAGATTTTGACAGCTTGGTAATCGCTTTTTGCCAAGATGAAAAGATAAAAGGAAGTGGTGTTGTAAATGAAGGAATTATTTCAACTAGATTAGGTTTGAAAGGAATTCCAAATATTGCAGAAGAATTAATTGTTGCTCGAAACTTGTTTTTACTTGAATATACAGGTGGAAAATTACACATTCCAACCATTTCAACAGCAAAATCGGTAGAACTTATTCGAAATGCTAAAGCAAAAGGACTAAAAGTTACCTGTAGTGTTGCCGTTCATAATTTGGTATTAACTGATGAAAAATTGGAAGGATTTGATACTCGATTTAAAGTTGCACCACCCTTGCGAACAGACAATGATAGAATCGCTTTAATTTCTGGAATTTTAGATAATACCATAGATACGATAACATCAGACCACAATCCAATAGATATTGAACACAAAAAGATGGAATTTGATTTAGCTAAAAACGGAACTATTGGTTTAGAAAGTGCTTTTGGAGCATTGTTAACCGTTTTACCATTAGAAAAAATAGTAGAAAAACTTACTTCAAGTAGTACTATTTTCAATCTAAATCAAACGGAAATTACTGAAGGAAATAAAGCCAATATCACTTTATTCACTACAGATACTGAATGGATTTTTACAAAAGAGAATATTTTATCAAAATCAAAAAATAGTGCTTTTCTTGGAACAAAAATGAAAGGAAAAGTAATTGGAATTTACAACAACAATAAATTAGTTTTAGTTTAATGGACAAGAAAACAATTGATGAAGGAAAATCAACTGCAATCACTAGTTACATTCTGATAATTGGTGTTTTAATTGCACTATCAATGAATTCGGAAAACAAAAATCCGTTTGCTTCATTCCACATTAGACAAGGATTAGGATTGACCTTAACATTTGTAGTTTTGGGTATTTCTATAAGTCATTTTGAAAGCATTATGGTTGCAGCACCAATGTGGATTTTCATTTCTGTATTAACGATTTATGGAATTTTTACAGCAGCGCGCGGTGAAACTATCAAATTACCATTACTTGGTGGATTGTATCAAAAATGGTTTAAAAATATTTAATTTTATATAATGACATTACATCACTTAGTTCGTGAACCCAAAATAAAAAAAGACAAAAATCCATTACTGCTTTTACTTCATGGATATGGAAGTAATGAAGAAGATTTATTCTCTTTTGCATCAGAATTACCAGAGGAATATTATGTAGTTTCAGCCAGAGCGCCATACGATATGTACTTCGACAAGCTCAGCATAAATTCTGGAAGTTATGCTTGGTACGCAATAAACTTTGATGCCGATGAAAACAAATTTTCAGACATCGGTCAGGCACAACAATCAAGAGATTTGATAGCTACATTTATAGATGAATTAGTTGCAAATTATGCTATTGATGCCAATGATATAACACTTATTGGATTTAGTCAAGGTTGCATTTTGAGTTATTCAATCGCTGTTTCTTATCCTCAAAAAGTACAACGTGTGGTTGCAATGTGTGGTTATTTTAATGAAGAAATTGCTATAGATAATTTCAAAGAAAATGATTTATCTAAATTAAAAATATTTGCATCTCATGGTTCAGTTGATCAGGTAGTTCCGGTAGATTGGGCAAGAAATTCAATTCCAAAACTAAAAGAACTTGGAATTGATATTATATACAAAGAATATCCTGTTGGACATGGAGTTGCACCACAAAATTTCTTCGATTTTAAAAATTGGTTACTAATCAAATAATAAATCTAAAATAATAATATTATTTGTGGTAATAAGTTGTTATAAATATATTTATTTGACGACCTGATATAGCTATATTGGCTTTAATTACTGATTAAATTTTTAAATAAATTATAACTTCAATATCATTTTTTGTATTCAAAATAAAAATTTGGACTACAACAAAGAACGTAGAATTACAAGAACAATTATTAATTCCTTCAAGTTTTATTTGAATTGTAACTCTTTAATGTATTTATGTGGACTTAATCCAGTAATTTCTTTGAATGATGTAAAAAAGGGATTATAGGAAG
>CANGUP010000056.1 GCA_947457105.1 Flavobacteriaceae bacterium | reverse complement strand
CTATTTTTGTAAAAATTATTCAGATGCAAAAGTTATTCGCTTTCCTTCTTATTTGTTGTTTTTTAGTATCAAGCGCTCAAGATAAAACGGCTGAAACTTCTAAAGAATTTCAAGATAACCTCAATTATGATTACGCTGATAAAGAGAAAAGTCCATTAACAAAAGAAGATTTGAAAAGTTTTAAGTCTTTAGATTTTTTTCCAATTAACGATAAATATATAGTTGAGGCAACTTTTGTTAGAACCAAGAAAGAGAAAGTTTTTAAGATGAAAACGTCAACCGATAGACTTCCGGATTATATAAAATATGGTGAGTTAAATTTTACTATTGATGGTGTTGCTTGCCAATTGAATGTTTATCAAAATATCGAATTGATTAAAAAACTAGGTTTTGACGATTATTTATTTCTACCATTTTCCGATTTAACTTCTGGAAAGGAAAGCTACATTGGTGGTCGCTATGTAGATTTAAGAATTCAAAAAGGTAAACTTTGGACAATTGATTTCAATAAAGCGTACAATCCGTATTGTGCTTATAATCATAAATATTCTTGTCCGATTGTGCCTTTAGAAAATGATTTGAATGTGGAGATTTTGGCAGGAGTTAAGAAGTTTCATAACTAATGATGTATTTCAATTTACATACGCACAAATTCACAAATTCATCTGATATTTTTGAATTGGTCAATCAATATCCTTGGGAATTTGATGTCACCATTCCTAACTATTCTATCGGAATTCACCCTTGGTATATTGATGAGAATCGTTTAGAAAATGACTTGAAAACTATTGAAGAAAAACTTAAATTGAGCGAATGTTTTGCTCTTGGAGAATGTGGTTTAGACAAGCGAATTGAAATTCCGTTAAACATACAAATTGAGGTTTTTGAAAAGCAAATTGTATTGGCAGAAAAATATCAAAAACCATTAGTTTTGCACTTAGTTGCTGCTTTTGATGAATTGATTACAATTAAAAAGCGATTGAAAATAACCGTTCCAATAATAATTCACGGATTTTCTAAGAATGAACAAGTTGCAAAGCAATTGATAGACAACGGATTTTATCTTTCTTTTGGAAAATATTTACTTCTTAATCCTGAATTGGAAACTGTTTTTAAGTTTGTTCCAAATGATAGATTTTTCCTTGAAACGGATACTATCGAAGAAACCTTAGAAGAAGTTTATACTTTAGCAGCAAAATACAAAAACATAAAAATTGAAGATTTGATAGAAATAGTAAATGCTAATTTCACAACAGTTTTCAAATCTAAAATCTAATATCAAAAATCTAATATTAAAATGGCAAAGTGGCAAGAAAGAGCAGAATTACTATTCAAACCAGAAGGTATTAATAATTTAAAAAACGCTAATGTTCTAGTTGTGGGACTTGGCGGAGTAGGTTCGTTTGCAGCCGAGTTTTTAGCTCGTGCAGGCGTTGGAAAAATGACAATCGTTGATGGCGATGTTGTTGATATAACTAATATTAATAGACAATTACCAGCCTTACATTCAACGGTTGGTTTGCCTAAAGTAGAATTAATGGCATCAAGATTATTGGATATTAATCCCGAATTGCAATTAATTTCTATAAAAGAGTTCTTATCTCCAGAAAGAGCAACAGAAATAGTAACTCCTGACTTTGATTATGTTCTCGATTGTATCGATAGTATTACTCCAAAATTGAATATGATTGTTTCTGCCAAACGAAAAGGTGTAAAAGTAATTAGTAATATGGGTGCTGGTGGGAAATATGAAGCTTCAAAAGTAAGAGTCACTGATATTAGTAAAACAAATTATTGTCCATTAGCAAAAGTAGTTCGTAAGCGACTAAAAAAAGAAGGAATTTCGAAAGGTATAAAAGTAGTTTATTCTTATGAATGTCCAGATGAAAGCAGTTTGAAGATGACAGATGGAACTAATTTTAAAAAATCCTTTTATGGAACAAACAGTTGGATGCCATGTCTTTTTGGACTTCATGCTGCCGAAACGGTAGTGAAATATTTAATAAAAAAAGAGTAATTAGTGATAAGTGATAAGTAATTAGTTTTAAAAAGACTTAGCGTCTTAGCGCCTTTGTGGCAAATACAAAATGATAAATACAGTAATTTTCGATATGGATGGCGTAATTGTAGACACAGAACCCGTGCATCATTATGCTTATAACGAACATTTTAAGCAATTGAATATAGAAATCACTCCAGAAATCTATGCATCCTTTACCGGGAATTCAACCAAGAATATCTTTGAAAAATTGAAAGCACATTTTAATTTGGAGCAAGATGTTCAAACACTTGTAGAAACCAAGCGTAATTTATTCAATGATGCTTTCGATAAAAAGGAAGATTTATATTTATTGGATGGTGTGGAGGATTTGATAAAAGAATTGCATCAAAATGGAATGCAATTGGTTTTAGCATCTTCATCGGCTAAAGTTACTATAAATAGGATTTTCAATCGATTTGATTTGCATCAATTCTTTACTCATATTGTTTCAGGAGAAGATTTTCCGAAATCGAAACCGCATCCAGCCATATTTGAACATGCTGCTTTTTTATCAGACACACCAAGAGAAAATTGTATCGTAATTGAAGACAGTACCAACGGAATTTTAGCTGCAAAAGCTGCAGGAATTTATTGTATTGGTTATGATAGCGTCAATTCAAAAATGCAAGATTATTCAAAAGCAGATGAAGTCATTAGTCATTTTAGTGAGTTGAGTTTTGAGAGGATTAGAATGATTTCTATTTAGAATTCATTATCAGATAAAATACTAACCCACAGCATCTTTATAAACTCTCAGACATCTTTCTCTAGCTTCTTTATGAACTACAATTGGACTCGGATAATATTGAGTTTCTAGTTCAGGTATCCATTTTTTGATGTACTTTAAGTCTTTATCAAATTTTTTGATTTGCTCTGTTGGATTGAATATTCTAAAATACGGAGCAGCATCAACACCACTTCCTGCGGCCCATTGCCAATTACCAACATTACTTGCTTGTTCGTAGTCTAAAAGTTTTGTTGCAAAATAGGTTTCACCCCAACGCCAATCGATTAATAAGTGTTTGCATAAAAAACTAGCCACAATCATTCGTACACGATTGTGCATGTGACCTGTTGCGTTTAGCTCGCGCATTCCTGCATCTACAAAAGGATAGCCGGTTTTTCCATCGCACCATTTTTTAAATAAAACTTCGTTGTTTTCCCATTTAACTTCATCATATTTTGGTCGGAAACTTGATTTGTTAGTGTGTGGAAAATGCCATAGAATTTGCATGAAAAATTCTCTCCAAATCAATTCTTTAAGAAAAGTTTCGTTTTTACTTAGCAAAGCTTTAGTAACCATTTTTCTGATAGAAACTGCTCCAAATCTGAGATAAATTCCTAAATATGAGGTTTTATTTAATGCTGGAAAATTTCGAGTTGCTTCGTAATTATCTATTAAATTATTTGAAATATCAAAAGAAGAAACTTTTATAGATGAAGTTTCAAAACCAATGTCAGCTAAACTCAAAAAAGGATAGGAGTGAAGTGTAATTTTCTCCAAAAAATCTTCTGAATTATAGTTGATTAATTGTATTTTTTTGAAGTTTTCTTTCCATTTGTTAGAATAAGGAGTGTAAACAACATAAGGAGTTCCATCGTCTTTTACAACTTCGCTTTTTTCAAAAATGACTTGGTCTTTGCTAGTTTTGAAGTCTATATTATGTTCTTTAAAAAGATGATACAAATCTAAGTCACGTTTGCGAGCATAAGGTTCGTAATCATGATTGGTAAAAACTGATTTAATATCATTTTCAGAAATCAACTTTTGATATACTTCTAATGGAGTTCCATGAAAAACAGCTAACGATTTGCCGATTTCTTTCAGTTGGCTTTGGATGTTTTCTAACTGCTGATGTATAAAAGTTACTCGAGCATCGTCTTTTGGAAGTTGAGAAAGTATGGCTTCATCAAAGATGAAAATTGGCAGCACTTCTTCACCACTATTTAAAGCATGAAAAAGTCCAACGTTATCGTCTAATCGTAAATCTCTTCTAAACCAGAATATGTTCATTCGAATGTTTATTGTTGCTAGTTTATTATTATCCGTTAACTAATAAAGTTGACATTCCACCATCTACATGGAAGATTTGTCCGGAAATCCAACTGCTTTTTTCACTTAATAAAAAACTTGCCATTTGAGCCATATCTTCAGAGGTTCCAACTCTTTTTAAAGGATGACGTTGTGCTGATTTTTCTTTTTTATCATCGTTACTCAAAAACTTTTCTGCCAATGGCGTATCCGTTAATGAAGGCGCAATTACATTAACTCTAATTTTTGGAGCATATTCTGCTGCTAATGCTTTTGCAAATCCTTCAATAGCACCTTTTGCAGCTGCAACACTTGTGTGAAAAGGCATTCCCATGCTAGCTGCAACTGAACTAAAAAGCACAATACTAGATTGATTGGAAGCAGTTAAATTTGGCAAAACCGATTGGATTACTTTCACCAAACTTATAAAATTTATTTGTAAATCTTGTTCAAATGCTTCAGGTTTTAAACCACGAAATGGACGTAAATTGATGCTTCCAGGACAATATACTAAACCATCAATAATTTCAGGTAACTTTGAAGTGTCTAAAGTGTCTGTAGTAGCATCAAATTGAATATGAGTTACATGTATTTCTGCTATTTCTGCATTGGTTCTTGAAGCTACAAAAACCTTATTTTCATATTGTAATTCTTTTGCAATGGCTAATCCAATTCCGTAAGAACCGCCAATTAGTAGTATGTTTTTCATTTTATGCTGAATTTAGTTCAGCATCTTTCGATGCTCAATTATTTATAAATTTTTATTGTCAAATTCTCCGAACATTTCAATTAATTTTTTTCTTCTGTATTCAAATATTTCATCAAGCTTTGGTTTAACCAAAAAGGGATGAACAAGTTGACCTAAAATTCCCATTGGAACTTTATAATCTACAATATCTTCCATTTCAACACCACCTGGGATTTCTTTGATAAAATGTTTGTGATGCCACAAATCGTAAGGACCAAAACGTTGTTCGTCTACAAAATACTGTTTGTCTACAACATGAGTGATTTCGGTTACCCATTTTGCAGGAATTCCTAAAACAGGTGTTACAATATATTGAATAATTTGTCCAGGAAACATTGGTCTGTCAGCACCAGAAAGGATTTTAAAACCCATATATTCAGGAGTTATTTTCTGTAAATTTTTTGGATCTGATAAAAGTTCCCAAGCTTCATCAATTGATATAGGAAGATTTTGTTTGGTATGTAATCTGTAAATTTTCATCTAAATTGTACTTTTAATTCGTTGTAAAGGTAATAAATGTTTAACTATTTAATATATTTGTTAAACAAAAAATAACATCATTTAAGTTTAAATTAACATTTGAAGCCGATACAATTTGTAATTTTGGAACTCTAAAACAAATGATATGAAAAAAATATTTCTTTTATTGGCAATTGCGATTGCTAATTTTGCTGTAGAAGCTCAGGTGAAAACACCACAACCAAGTCCGAAATCTGTTTTAAATCAAGTAGTTGGTCTTACAGATGTAACTGTAGAATATTCTCGTCCTAGTGCAAAAGGAAGAGTAGTTTTTGGTGATTTAGTTCCTTTTGGAAAATTATGGAGAACTGGTGCGAATGCTAATTCAACAGTATCATTTAGTGAAGATGTAGTTATAAATGGAACAACCGTAAAAAAAGGTAAATACGCTATTTTCACTTTGCCAAAAGCTGATATGTGGGAAGTAATTCTTTATACAGCTACTGATAATTGGGGTTTGCCAGAAAATTATGATGTAAATAAAGTAGCGGTAAGTTTAAATGTTGATCCAATAATGTTAAACAATAATGTAGAATCTTTTACTATTGGAATTAACAATTTAACAAATGATAGCGCAACTTTAGACATTTCATGGGAAAAAACTATGGTTTCAATGAAATTTGAAGTACCAACTCAAAAATCAGCGATGGCAAGTATTGCTAAAGTTTTGGCAGGTCCAACGGCTGGAGATTACTTTTCATCAGCTCAATACTACTACCAATCTAATGGTGATTTGAATAAAGCTTTAGAATATGTAAACAAAGCTGTATCTATGGTAAAACCAGGTGATGAAGCTCCATATTGGCACTTACGCTTAAAATCATTAATTCAAGGAAAACTTGGTGATAAAAAAGGTGCTATTGAAACAGCAAAATTATCATTAGCTGGTGCTGAAAAAGACGGAAATGGTGATTACGTTAAAATGAATAACGATAGTATTAAAGAATGGAGTAAAAAATAATTTACTTCTTTCTTAAAATCAAACGTCCCAATAATTGGGACGTTTTTTTATGCTGTGATTTCTGTAGATGTATTTTTCTCTTTGAGAGTTACTTGTGAAAGCATAGACAGCAGAATTGTAAGTAAAGCACCAATAAAGTTAAGCCATAAGAAACTTACCACATCTAAATAGTATATGTAGAAAATTGTTAACTGACTCACTACTGCACTCCAAAAAATAGCTCTTGCTTTTACGAATTTGATGTAAAATCCAACTAAAAATATTCCTAATACGGTACCATAAAAAATTGAACCTACTATGTTTACTAATTGGATTAAGTTTTCAAATAGTGTTCCGATGCAGGCAAAAAGTATTGCAACAACACCCCAAAGTAGTGTGAAATATTTGGTGGCATTAACATAGTGTTTTTCAGATTTTTCTCCTTTAACATTACGTTTGTACAAATCGATAGCAGTGGTTGAAGCCAATGCAGTTAGACCAGAAGCAGAAGAAGACATGGCTGCTGATAAAATTACAGCAAGTAATAATCCAATAAGTCCTTTTGGTAAATAATTAAGAATGAAATAAAGGAAAACATAATCTTTATCGTTTGTTTCAGCTTTTGGGTCGGCTTTTGCAATTAAGTCTTTGGCTTGGTCGCGTAGATCTTTCTCTTTTCCAGAAATAGCTACTAATTTGCTTCTCAAAATTGGATTATCATAATTTTGATTCAAATGGTCCATATACAAAAGATTGTATTCTTTTTTTTCTTCTGTAAGCGCTTTTAATTGATTTTCTAAACCATGATATTGTTCAGCATATTGCGATTTCTCAATAGCAATTTTGTTTACTGGATTAAAATTTAAAGGCACATCATTGAATTGAAAAAATACAAAAACCATAACTCCAGTGAGCAAAATAAAGAATTGCATTGGCACTTTGAGGAATCCGTTCATGATTAAGCCTTTCTGGCTTTCTCTATCTGATTTCCCGGATAAATAGCGTCCCACTTGTGATTGGTCTGTTCCAAAATAGGATAGCATCAAAAAGAAACCTCCAGTAATTCCACTCCAAAAAGTATAACGAGTTTCTGGGTCAAATGAGAAATCTACAATATTCATTTTGTCGTTTGCACCTGCAATATGCATTGCATTACTGAACGTCATTTCGTTGGGTAACATGTGTAAAATAAGATAGAACGTTATAAACATTCCGCTCATGATGACAAACATTTGTTGTTTTTGAGTAACGTTTACAGCTTTAGTTCCTCCAGAAAAAGTGTAGATGATTACTAAAATTCCGATGATAATATTTAGTAAAGTTAGGTTCCAACCCAATAATGTTGATAGAATAATTGCTGGTGCATAAATAGTCAAACCTGTACCTAAACCGCGTTGAATAAGAAATAGGATAGAAGCCAAGGAACGTGTTTTTAAATCGAATCGTTGTTCTAAATATTCGTAAGCAGTAAATACTTTTAATCTATGGTAAATAGGTATAAATGTGAAACATATTACTACCATAGCAATTGGCAAACCAAAATAGAATTGCACGAAACCCATTCCGTCATGATAGGCTTGACCTGGTGTTGATAAAAATGTTATTGCACTGGCTTGGGTTGCCATAACAGAAAGACCAACGGTCCACCAATTGGTTTGTTTATTTCCTAAAATATAATCTTCTACGTTTTTACTTCCTTTGGTTTTGTATACTCCATATATTACAATAAATAGAAGTGTTGCCGAAAGTATAATCCAATCTATCTTTTGCATATTACGAGAAGATTTGCATTAGCATGAAAAAAATAATGATATAAACAGCGTTCATTACTAAAAGCCAAGTATAATTATTACTCCATTTATTATGTTTTTTTGATTCCATAGTTATTTTCCGATTGCAATCATGTTAGCTAATAATCTAAACGCCCCAGTAACGCCTTCTGGCAATTCTCTAAAGAAACTAATTCCGGTGTAAATATAATTTCCTTTACCATATTTTGCTACTAAAATGGCTCCATCTTTAGCTTTCTCGCCTTTATCATTAGAAGAAATTATTGGTGTAAAATTGGCATCCCATTCACTTGGATAATACAAACCTTGTTCTTGTTTCCAACCTTTAAAATCCTCTGTTGTAATCTTATTTGGTGTATTTAGAATAGGATGATTTGGGTTCAAAAATCGTACTTCTGCATTTTCTTCAGTAACTCTATCTCTTGAAATTTTTATAGAAAATGGAGCTATATCTTTGGTAACCAAATCGTCAAGAGTATTGTATTGCACAATCATCGTTTTACCATTTTTAACAAAATCAAAAAGAATATTTTGTTTGAAACCAAGAGCATTAACTACATTGTAAGCTCTAATTCCTGTCATTACCACATCAAAATTCTGAAGTTTTTCTGTTGAAATTTCTTCTGGTTTTAGGATAGAAACTTCATATCCCATTTGAATCAAACTTTTTGGAACTTCATCACCTGCGCCCATGATGTAAGCAATTTTTTCGGATTTAGTTTTGATGTTTAATTTTATAGCTTTTGCTTCTGCAGGTTTTAAAACCATTTGTTTGTAAATGTGCGGATAATTGATGTCTATTTTTTCTTTATTATAAGTTTGTCCATCAATTGTAATTATGCTTTTTAAAGTGATATCTGATGCTTCTTTTGATGGCGTTACATTGAAAACTGCTAATTGTTCTTCGCCTTTTTTAGTTAATGTAAACGGAATTGAAGTAGGACTAACTATCCAATTTTGAGGAACTTCTAATTTTACCAAACCCGATATATTTTCTTTACCTGATTTAATTTTAACAACAACAGCTTTTTCTTTATTGTTTGGAAAAATATATACTTTTTCTTGAATAGAAGACGTTGCAACCGGAACAATATCAAGTGGTTGATAAACTTCGCCTTTTACATCATCATTGTATTTGTATACTATGTTTTTCTCAAAAGGAATTGTAACTCCATTGATTTCAATATTAAAGACATCAAAAACTCTAGAAATAATATCCGGTTTTCCAATATTTCTTTGGTCGTTTACAACATACATTCCTTCAGTTCCTTTTTCATTTAAATAATAAGGACTTGTGTAAGGATCAATTTCTTGAATTTCAACTTCAATATTATCATTAAGTACTTTATTAAAAGGAAGTTCTGTTTTGTTTTTATTATTGGGATCATTCATCCAAAACATTTTCACAGTACTTCTATTAATAACTTCTTGTTTCACTTTAGTTCTACTTCCAGTAGCAACTTCTTGAACATCAGCAACAGATTCCATAAATAAACCTGCGCAACCTGCAATAATTTTTTTAATTTCTTCCGATTTTATAGTTTTCCAATGATTGTCTTCTAATTTTTGAATTAAAGCATAGGCTTTTACCAATTCGGCTATACTTGCTTCAGGATTTTTAAAATCGAAATTCTTTTGTACGCTTTCTAAAATAGTTCCAATGGCATTTCCACCTTTTACACGATTCCAAGTGGTGTCTATACCTTCAAATAAATTGGTTTTATCATTCAATGATTCACCTTTTAGAAATTCTAAATATTCGTCTTCTTCGCCACGAGTTCCCGTATTTCCGAAACCTTGTGATTGATGACAACTTCTACTTAAAGCTGCAATTTCTTGATTGGATTTGCCAAATTGTTCATAATAAACACCAATTTGCAATTTGCTTAAATTGGTTTTGTCTGCTTTTTCAAATTTTTCTTTATTTCCATAAAACCACCATGAAGTATTGAAAAATACACGTTTGGGTTGCCAAGTAGCAACGTATTGCAATTGATTTGGAAAAACAGATGCATCATTAGTTTTATCAAAAGCTTCCATGCTCAACATAGCAGAAGCTGTGTGGTGTCCATGAGTTGTTCCTGGTGAACGATGATCAAATCGATTGATAATTACATCGGGTTGAAATTTTCTAATTGCCCAAATTACGTCACTTAATACTTGTTCTTTGTCCCAAATTTGTAAAGTTTCATCAGGAGTTTTAGAATAACCAAAATCATTGGCACGAGAAAATAATTGTTCGCCACCATCAATTTTTCGAGCTTCAATAAGTTCTTGCGTTCTAATAACTCCAAGCAATTCGCGCAGTTCAGGACCAATTAAGTTTTGTCCGCCATCTCCACGTGTTAAAGAAAGATATCCTGTACGAGCATTTTTTTCGTTAGATAAATAGGAAATCAAACGCGTGTTTTCATCATCAGGATGTGCCGCTACATAGAGTACAGAACCTAAAAAATTTAGTTTTTCAATTTGATGATAAATCTCTACTGCATTTGGTTTTTGTGGACGTTGACCAAAAACAATGAATGAGGAAAGAAGGAATAGAAAAGAGTAATATTTCTGCATTGGTTACTATTATTTTGCAATAGCATCAAATGTAGCAATAAATATAAAGTGAAGTTTTATTTTTTAAAAATTTGGAATTTCTTTAACAAAAAAAGCAATATCGTTTTGATATTGCTTTACATGATTTAGGATACTTTTTATTTTACAACAATAAAATAAGAAGAAGTATTATAATAATTATAGCTCCAATAGATAGGTAAACACCATTACCGGTTGATTTTAAAGTTTTTTTAATTGCTTTAACTTCTTTTCTAACTTCTTTTTTTTCTGTAGAATTTAGATTGGATTTGTCCATTTTTTTAATTTCTTCCAATCTATTTAGTAATAGTTTTACTTCGGCAGGGACTTCTTTTGGATTGGATGATGATGTAGGAACCTTTTCATTAATTGCAAAAGAATTGGTTGGAAAGATGGTTAAAGTTAGTAACAACATCATAGTGTAGAAAGTGAATTTTTTCATTTTGTTTCAATTTTAGTTAAACCTTATTTGTAAGTGTAAAATTGATAAATGATTTGTTCAAATGTGTTATATTATTTGATGTAAATTTTACATAAATTACATTTTAATGTAATTATAAGTGACCCGAATTTTTATGCTGATTAATATAATTTAATTGATGCTCAGCAACATAATTTCTGAAAAGATTTACTAAGGAATCGTAATATTTTTCTAGATTTTTTACATTCATTTTCGGATTGCTATCAATTGGAATAGTAACTGGCATCTCATTTAAATATTTCGATAATTCTGGATAATTTTCCTGAATAACCATAGTGATTTTAATGATTTTTGCATTGATATCTTCTTCGGTTTCCATAAACTTTCATCACTTTTAGTGTAATGTAAAATTACGCACTTTAATCCAAATAAGATGTTAAATAAGTATATACTTTTTCTGTAGGTAAACCAACGACATTAGTGTAAGAACCTTCAATTTTATTTATACCAATCAGACCAATCCATTCCTGAATTCCGTAGGCACCAGCTTTGTCAAATGGTTTGTAATTATCTAAATAGTAACGTATTGAATCATCAGATAATTCTCGAAATGATACTTTTGTTATTTCAAAAATAGTTTCCGTTTTAGTAGTTGTTTTAAAACAAACCGATGTAATTACTTCATGCGTTTGATTTGATAAAGATTTTAAAATTTGAAAAGCGTCATCATAATCCTTTGGTTTGCCCAATGCTTTGTCGTTTAACCAAACTAAAGTATCACTCGTAATCAAGATTTCATTATCTGATAATTCACCTTCAAACGCTTTTGCTTTTAGTTCGGCAAGATAATTTGTAATTCCCTCAGCTTTTAAATTATCAGGATAAATTTCTTCAATTTCTTTTAGACGAATTTCAAAAGGCAAATCAAAATCTTTAAAAAATTGTTGACGTCGAGGCGAGCCAGAAGCTAGAATGATTTTATAATCTTTATGCATTGTATTTGATATTTAAAGTAACAACGGCGATTGATAAAATTCCGAAGAAAATAATCCATTTTAAAAGCGTACTAATTTTTTTGTAATCGTTGTTTTCTTTTGCATTCCAAATTTGAACTAAACACATTATCATAGGCGCAACAACTAAAGCTAAAATGTAAGCTAATCCATAAAACAAGTTGTTTTCAAATAGATATATTTTAGAATAATACAACAAATACAAACTTGGAAGTAATAATAAAACAAAAGCAATTATTTTAGTTTTTGCAACACCGATAACAATTGGCAATGTTTTCATTTCTTGTAAAGTATCGCCTTTTACATCTTGAATGTCTTTAATTATTTCACGAACTAGATTGATAATAAAAGCAAATTTTGCATAATCTAAAAGGATGCTAAAAGCCAAAGTCATTTGTTTTCGGTTGATATCAAATGTATTTGGAAAAATGTCAAACATTCCAATGATAATTACACTAAAAGCAAGTAATAATGCAACCACAATATTTCCAACTAGAGCGATTTGTTTCAAAGTACTTGTGTAAAAATAGAGTAGTGTAGCAATCAAAACAAAAACTACAGCAAAATTGGAATGCTCTACAGAATTAGCTAAAATGAATCCACAAGCAACTCCAGTAATAGTTAGTGAAGCATAAATGATATAAGCCTTAGATTCAGAAATTGATTTGCCGATAATGGTTTTATTTGGTTTGTTCTCAGCATCGGTTTCTTGGTCAAAAATATCGTTGATTACATATCCGCCAGCGGCAATTAAAACAGTTGCTAAAATCAGCAAAGCATATTGCCAATACCAAAGTGAAAGCGGAATATTTATTAGTTCAAGATATCCAAAACGAATAACCAATTGCATTAAAGCTATTAAAAGTAGGTTTTGGTAACGTATTAGTTTTAGGAATGTCATTTTATTGTAATCTTATTTCTTCTATTTTCAACTTCGTTCTTCGTATTTTGCACTTCTAACTTTTAATCGTGTTTTCCGTTGTAATACAAATGCCATTTTCCTTGTACTTTCATTACTTGTTCTATAACTTCTCTAACAGCACCTTTTCCTCCATTTTTATGAGAAATATATTTTGAAATGGCTTTGATTTCAGCAACAGCATCTTGCGGACAAGTTGGTAAACCCACTAATTGCATCACATGATAATCAGGAATATCGTCACCCATGTAAAGAACATTTTCAGGTTTGATATTGTATAATTCCGTGTATTCTTTAAAGGTTTCTACCTTGTTTGGAGAAGCTAAATGAATGTCGGTAATGCCTAAATTTCTCAATCGAATTCGAACACCTTCGTTATTTCCACCAGAAATGATACAAACATTATAACCACTTTCAATAGCAGCTTTCATGGCAAAACCATCGCGAATATTCATAATTCTCAACATTTCACCATTTTGAGAAACGTGAACTGAACTATCTGTTAAAACACCATCAACATCAAAAATAAAGGTGTCAATTGTATTCATTATTTCTTTATAACTTTTTGCCATTATCGATAATAGATTTGGTTAGAATTTTATAGATTTCTTTCTGATTTTCATCAGTTAAGATTGCTAAATGCTTGTTTATTGTTGAAGTATCATTTCGTTTTGCTGGACCAGTTTGTGCTTCATTTGGTTCCATTATCTGAACTTTTTTAGCAGTTTCCAAAATTAATGGTTTTAGGATTTCAAATGGTACATTGTGTTCTATGCAAATATTATTTCCAATTTTGTATAAGTGATTTACAAAATTAGAAACAAAAACAGCAGCAACATGTAAAGATTTTCGTTGTTCCGAATTTACTTTATATACATGATCTGAAAGATGTTGAGCAACTTCAGTTAAAAGATGTAAATCAGCTTCATTTTGCGCTTCGATGCAAAGTGGAACCGTTGTAAAATCGACTTCTTTTTTCTTGGATAAGGTTTGTAATGGATAGAAAACGGCTTTTCTGTTTTTGTCTGATA
This sequence comes from Flavobacteriaceae bacterium, assembly GCA_947457105.1. Lineage (GTDB taxonomy): Bacteria > Bacteroidota > Bacteroidia > Flavobacteriales > Flavobacteriaceae > Flavobacterium. The sequence goes on along the minus strand of CANGUP010000056.1, from coordinate 3,695 downwards.
GTTCATCTATAGAAATACTTCCGGAAGTATGTGCAACTAATTTGTTAGAAAAAAATAAGGAATTAGAAACCGATTGAATAGCATCATCAGAAACTGAAATTATATATAAATCAGCTCTTGTTAACTTCGAAATATCATTTGTAATTTTATCAGAATCAATAAGATGCGAAACTGAATCAATATTTCGTGCATACACTTGAGTCACTTCTAAAGTTGTAGTTTTAGAAATGACTTTTATTAAATGTTGTGCGACATTGCCCGAACCAATTATAGTAATTGAAATCATTCGGTAAAAATATTGAAAATATATTTTACAGCACTAGTAAAAATTAATATTCTCAACGTCTCTTAAAAATCCCTTAAAACGATGTTATAATTTTAAAAAAATCCACAATTTTAATTTACTTTTGTGACACTTTTTTAAAATCATTCCAAAAATCCTCATGGAAAAAATTAAATCTATACTTTTCTCAACACGTTTAATGGCTGTTTTATTTATTGGTTATGCTATTGCAATGGCAGCCGGAACTTTTATTGAAAGCGCTTACAATACCGATACAGCTCGAGTTATTATCTACAATGCTTGGTGGTTTGAAGCTATTCATATCTTTTTCTTAATCAATTTCTTCGGAAATATTTCAAGATATCAATTATGGAAAAAAGAGAAATGGGCTACTTTATTATTACATCTTTCTTTTATTTTTATTATTGTAGGTGCAGCAATTACCAGATATATAAGTTATGAAGGTATGATGCCAATTCGAGAAGGCGAAGCTTCTAATCAAATTTACTCTGATAAAAATTATCTTACTTATTTTGTTGATGGTCAATATCAAGGTGAAATGAGAAGAAGAGTATTTGAACATCCATTATTGTTTTCTTCAGTGTCACTTTCACCAATTGCAGATAATCATTTCAATTTTAAAGATAAATTCAATGAAACTTCTTTTGAGGTAGAATATGAAAAATTTATTCTTGATGCTAAAGAATCAATTAAAGAAACTCCAAACGGAAAGTTTTATTTAAAAATGGTTGAATCTGGTGGTGGTGAACGTCATGAACATTTTTTAAAAGAAGGAGAAGTTCAAAATATTCATAATGTTTTGTTTGCTCTAAATTCTTATACTAAAGGCGCAATCAATATCACAATAAAAGACGGAACAACAACTATTGAAGCTCCTTTTGAAGGAAATTTTATGCGAATGGCAGATAAATTTCAAGGAACTGTAACTAAAGATATAGTACAACCGTTGATGTTTCGTTCACTATATAACATGGGAGGCGCACAATTTGTATTTCCAGATCAACCTATAAAAGGTGAAAAAAATTATAAATCTAGTGGTGATTATAAAGCAAAAAATGGAGAAGATGCTTTAGTACTTAAGGTAAAAACAGAAGGTCAAGAAAAGGAAATTACTTTAGTAGGTTCTAAAGGAAAGCAAGGCGTACCTCAAACAGTTAAAATTGGAAAATTAGAATTTACTTTCTTCTTTGGAAGTAAAGTTTACACTTTGCCATTTAGTCTTAAGTTAAATGACTTTATCGCACAACGTTATCCAGGTACAGAAAAAAGATATTCATCATTTGAAAGTAAAGTCACTGTAATTGATGGAAATGACAAATTTGATGCAAGAATTTTTATGAATAATATTTTGGATTACAAAGGATTTAGATTTTTTCAGGCCAACTTTGATCCCGATGAAAAAGGAACAGTGCTTTCTGTAAATCATGATTTTTGGGGTACCTTAATTACCTACATTGGTTATTTTATTTTATTCTTTGCAATGATGGCCATATTGTTTACCAAACACTCACGTTTTGCTGATTTGAAACGTAAGTTGGAAGTTATTAAAGATAAAAAATCGAAATTGATTACCGTTTTGGCATTAATTTTATCTTTTTCTGGTTTTTCTCAAAACCACGATAATCGCGATGGTCACAATCATGGAAAAGAAAAAGTTACTATTAAGAGTGCAAAATTTAATTATGTTGATTCTATTTTAAAATATAAAGTTTCAGAGAAACACGCAGCTCAATTTGGACGATTGGTAATTCAAGATGAAGGTGGAAGAATGAAACCAATCAATACCTTTTCTTCAGAATTACTTAGAAAAGTTAGTAAGAAAGATACTTACAGAGATATGAATTCGGATCAAGTATTTGTTTCTATGACGCAGTTTCCTATTGCATGGTATGAAGTTCCATTGGTTTATATTAAAAGTGGAAACGACAGTATTAGAAAAATTATCGGAATTAATAAAGATGAAACCTATGCTTCATTAAAGTCATTTTTTGATGCAAAAGGGAATTATAAATTGTCACCATATTTAGAATCGGCTTACAAGGCTCAAGTTCCAAGTAAATTTGAGAAGGATTTTATAGAAACAGATAAAAAAGTAAATCTATTAAATACGGCTTTGAGTGGTCAAATTTTAAAAATCTTTCCTGTTCCTAATGATAAAAATAACAAATGGTCCTCTTATTTGGAGATTAATAATGTTACAGGAACTTCGTTGGATACTATAAAAAATGCTCTTCCGATTTACCTCGATGCTTTGATGAAATCTTCACAAGATGATAACTATACTATGGCTAATACTTTTTTAGTTGGTATGGAAAATTATCAAAAGAAAGAAGGTAAATCAGTAAGACCAAGCGATGACAAGATTGATTCTGAAATTATGTATAATAAATACGATATTTTCAAAAATCTCTATTATTTGTATATGCTTTGTGGTGTACTAATGTTGGTATTTACTATTTTAAACATCTTTTTTGAGAAGAAATCAATCCGTATTATCATCAATGGTTTTCATTTATTCATCGGTCTTTTATTTGGTTTACATACACTGGGATTAATCGCAAGATGGTATATATCAGGACACGCTCCATGGAGTGATGCTTACGAAAGTATGATTTATGTAGCTTGGGCAACGATGTTTTTTACCTTAGCATTCGATAGAAAGTCTAAATTAACGGTTGCATCTGGAACCTTTGTAGCTTCTATGATTTTAATGATTGCTCATTGGAATTGGATGGATCCAGCGATTGCTAATTTGCAACCGGTTTTAAATTCGTATTGGTTAATGATTCACGTTGCAGTTATTGTTGCAAGTTATGGACCATTTGCATTAGGAATGATACTTGGAGTTGTAACATTAATACTGATGTTGTTTACAAATGATAAAAATAAAGCTAAGATGAGTTTGAACATTAAAGAAATCACCTACATCAATGAAATGGCTTTAACCATAGGTTTGGTGATGTTAACAATTGGAAATTTCCTTGGCGGACAATGGGCGAACGAATCTTGGGGAAGATATTGGGGTTGGGATCCAAAAGAAACTTGGGCTTTAATTAGTATTATGATTTATGCTTTTGTTATTCATGCTCGTTTCGTTCCAGCTTTGCGCGGATTATGGATTTATAATTTGATGAGTGTTGTAGCTTTTTATTCAATTATGATGACTTATTTTGGAGTGAATTTCTATCTAACAGGTTTGCATTCTTATGCTAGTGGAGACAAAGTTGTTACACCAGTAGAGTTTTATTATTCTTTAGTAGCACTAACAATCTTAGCAACATTTGCTTATTTCAAGTTCAAGAAATTTTTAAAGAATTAGATGAATTTATATCCAAAACTTATATTATTTATTATAAACTAAATAATTTAATTATGAAAACAAAATTTATAG
>CANGUP010000055.1 GCA_947457105.1 Flavobacteriaceae bacterium | reverse complement strand
TTTAACACAAGGTGTAAATTACACTTTTGCAGTTTATACATACAAAAATGATGGTGCAACATCAATTTATTCAGGTACAGCTATAACAACAAATCAAACCATAAACTTAGCTAATGTTTCAGGAGCAGGAAGTTTTCCAGCAAATGCTTCTGGTACAATTACTTGGAGTTCTCCTAACGCACTGTGTTATAATGAGATTTTAGTAGTTGCAACAACAACACCAGGCATAACATTTACTCCATCAGGAAACGGAAGTGCTTATGTACCCAATACTGTTTATGCAGGGAATAATAGTATTATTTTTAACAATGCTGGAAACTTTGTAACTGTTACAGGATTGACCAATGGCGTAACCTGTTATTTTGAGATATTTGTTAGAAATGGATTAGAGTGGAGCAGTGGTGTAGAGGTAAGTCTTACGCCTAATTTAGCAACCGTTTTTAAACCAGGTGAGTTAGTTTTTGTAGGCTTTGATGGACAATATCTAGGTTCAGGTGCGGCCGATCAATATATGGTAGCAACAATGGTGGATATTTTACCTGGAACAACTTTTTCATTAGCCAATTCAAGATATGAAGCAGGCGCACCTGCAAATGTTAGAACCAATAAATGGGGTGGCGCAGGTAATGACCCAAGTGCAACTCCTGGCGTAACCAATTTTACATATAATGGAGCAACTGTTATCACCGCCGGATCAGTTTTAGTATTAAACACAAATTCTGATCCTAGTCCTATATTTGATTATGTAGGTGTTATAACTGGGACAACATTAGCAGATAGAACAACAGATTTTACAATCACACAACCTTTTGGAGTAGGAACCACACCAAATATCACTACCACAAATGGTGATGGTGAACAAATCTATTTATTTCAAGGAAATTTTGTTTCAGATGGAACTACAGACACCAATGAAGCTAATTATATATTGAATGGAGTACTTCTTCATGGTTTTACAATTAAAACAGGTTGGGTTCCATTAACCTCGGCATGTAGTGGCTCAAATGGTGGAGGAAGTAACAGACAATCTCGTTTACCAAATGCCTTAACTTGCTTTAATGTTGAAAGCCCAATAGCTAATACTATTAGTGGTTATTACAGAAATAGTGCTGAACATGGTTCTACATCTATAAGAAATATAATTAGAGAAATTGCTAACATTGGAACCAATTGGGTTATTGGTACTGCAAGATACACTATTGATGCAACAAGTAGTGCAACAAATAGAGCAGGAAAAACCTTTATCATTGGAGCTAGTGAAACTGCTGGTCAATGGGTTGGAGATTTTGATACCAACTGGTTTAATTGTGCCAATTGGGGTAGGTTAACCGTGCCAGATGAAACGGTTGATGTAATTATTGATAACGTTACATCAATAAATAACTCAACTATAGAATTTACATCTTCTTTTTCTGATTTTTATAATGATTTAGCAGTTTGTAACAATCTTAACATCAACGGAAGAAGATTAATTATTCAAGGAAATCCTAATAATGAGTTGGAAGTTTACGGAAATGTTACAATCGGAGCTTCTGGAACTTTAGATATGAATGATGGTTCTAACGGAACGCCAGATGGTCAACTTTATTTGTATGGAAATTGGAATAATATTGGTACAGAAACTAATTTTGATCAAGGCGAAAGCACCATTCATTTTAAAGGAAGCGTTGCACAAGTAATAAATAATGTTGCTCCAAGAGGGACAGAATTATTCTACAATGTAGTTTTAGATAATGACTTTAATACCGCTATTTCTAATGATTTAATTGCTCAAGGTGATTTAACTATTAATGCCACAAGAACATTAAGTATTGATTCAAATGGATTTGTATTTGCCTATAGAAGGTTAAATCACAATGGAGATTTGTCAATTGCTAACAACGGACAATTTATTCAGGTTGATGAAACAGATAACAATACAGGTGTTTATACTGGAACTAAGTTTCAACTAACAAGAACTGCACAAGCTAAGAATTTTGATTATGTTTATTGGAGTGCACCAACTGAAAATTTTGCAGTTACTAGCATTCCAACTAATAATCGTTACGAATGGAATACTTTATTTGCAAATGCTAACGGAACAATAGGGAATTGGGTAACAGCATCAGGAACTATGACTAGAGGAAAAGGGTACATTGCTAGAGCTTCAAATGGTTCTGTAACACCAGTTGGATTAAGTACAATCTTTACAGGAAAACCTCACAATGGTCAATTCGACTTTGCAATAAATAGAGGAAATTATAATGGAGTAGACTATGATGCTGATTTAACCAATCCGAATAACGTATTGACAACAAGATTTGATGACAATTGGAATTTGGTTGGGAATCCATATCCATCAGCGATTGATGCTGAGGAGTTCTTGGTTCAAAATCAAACGAAGATAGAAGGTGCTGTTTGGATTTGGACACATGGTTTGAATCCAACTTCAAATGTTAGTCCTTTTTATAGTAATTATCAGTACAATTATTCGTCTTCAGACTATATCAAATACAATGGTTTAGGTTCAACAGATCCAGATACTTTTGCAGGAAAAATAGCTTCTGGACAAGGATTCATGGTAAACATGCTTCATACAACTGCAACTCCAAATAACATAACTTTTACTAATAATATGAGAAGTGATGCTTCAATAGCTCCGTATGATAATACCGATTTCTTTAGAGGTGCTTCAACAACTACTGTTGGTCCTGTTGAGGAAAAACACAGAATTTGGTTAGATATTATCAATACCACTTCCGGACAAATGGACAGAACATTGTTAGGATATTCAACAAGTTCAACCCTAGATGTTGACCATTTGTATGATTGTATTTTTAGACCAACAACAGAATTGAGTATGTATTCTATTATCAATTCAGAACCATTTATTATTCAAGGACGACCATTACCTTTCAATAACTTTGATTTTGTTCCAATGGGAATTAGAATTGTGGCTGCAGGAAATCATACTATAGCTATCAAGAAAGTAGACGGATTGTTTGAGCAAAATCAAGATATTTATTTAGAAGATAAGCAGTTAAATATTATTCATGATTTAGGACAAGCGCCTTATAACTTTACATCTCTAGTTGGAACTTTCAATGATAGATTTGTTTTAAGATATACTACAGCAGCATTGAGTAATCAAAATTTTGAATCTATTGATAGTTCGGTACTTGTATTTGCTAATGATGGACAAATTAAAATTAAATCTATAAATGACTCTTTGAGTGAAGTATCAGTTTATGATGTTTTAGGAAGAGAAATTTTAAAGAAAACTAATATTGCTTCAAGCGATTTAATTTTAAACAATATTTCGGCAAGAAATCAAGCTTTGATTGTGAAAATAAAATTAGAAAATGGTGATATTGTTAATAGAAAAGTAATTCTTTAGTCAGTTTCTTAAAACTAAAAAGTCCCAATCTATTAAAGGTTGGGACTTTTTTTTATGGTTTAGATTTTATTATTTTCCTTTTCCAGAAGCTTCTAAATTTCTTTCAATTTTGTGTTCTGGACGAGACCATTTAGGTTTTTCTCCCAAAGCTTGAAATTGTGAATCTTCAGCTTCAACAGTTTTTGGTTGCATCAATTTGATGAAGGGTTTTTGAGCAAGTAATCCAAGAGTTTCAAACATTTTCATGTCTTCATTCACATCCGGATTTGGTGTTGTAAGAAGTTTGTCACCAGCAAAAATTGAATTAGCACCAGCAAAGAAACACATAGCTTGACCTTCACGAGACATTTCAGTTCTTCCTGCAGAAAGTCTAACTTGAGTTTCTGGCATAACAATTCTTGTAGTTGCAACCATTCTTATCATTTCCCAAATTTCAACTGGTTTTTCGTTTTCCATTGGTGTCCCTTCAACAGCTACAAGTGCATTAATTGGCACCGATTCCGGTTGAGGGTTTAATGTTGAAAGCGCTACAAGCATTCCTGCTCTGTCTTCTATAGATTCACCCATTCCAATAATTCCACCACTACAAACCGTAACATTAGTTTTACGAACGTTGTCTATGGTTTGTAATCTATCTTCAAATCCACGAGTTGAAATTACCTCTTTATAATATTCTTCAGAAGTATCTAAGTTGTGATTGTAAGCATACAAACCAGCTTCTGCCAAACGTTGCGCTTGATTTTCGGTTAACATTCCAAGTGTACAACACACTTCCATTTCTAATTTATTAATGGTACGAACCATCTCTAAAACTTGGTCAAATTCTGGTCCGTCTTTTACATTTCTCCAAGCGGCACCCATACAAACTCTTGATGAACCACTCGATTTTGCTCTAAGAGCTTGAGCTTTTACTTGGCTAACCGACATTAAATCATTGCCTTCAATATCCGTATGGTATCTAGCTGCTTGAGGGCAATAACCACAATCTTCTGGACAGCCACCAGTTTTTATAGATAATAATGTAGAAACTTGAACTACATTTGGATCATGATGTTCTCTATGAATAGTTGCTGCTTCATACATTAAATCCATTAAGGGTTTGTTGTATATCGCTATAATTTCTTCTTTAGTCCAATTATGTTTTGTAATGCTCATTGACAAGGATATTTAATGATGTTTCAAAAGTAGTTAATTACTTTGTAACAAACAATGATTTAAAAGTTGGTGTTAATATAATTTAAAGCAAAAATTTTATCTTCTTTTATTTGATTTTTCAAGTCATTTAAAGAATCAAATTTTTGTTCATTTCTTATAAATTCTATAATTTCAATGGTTAAGGATTCATCATATATTGCTTTATCAAAATCTAGAAAAAAGACTTCAATAGTTTGATTTGTTCCTTCAACTGTAGGTCTTGTGCCAATATTCATTAATCCGAAAATTGTTTTTTTATCGTAATTACTTTTTACAATGTAAACGCCGTTCTTCGGAATCAACTTATAATCTTCGTTAATTTTAATGTTAGCTGTTGGAAATCCGATTGTGCGACCGACTTGTTTTCCTTTTACTACAATTCCTGAAAAGAAATAATTGTAACCAAGATAGTTATTAGCCAAAGTTATGTTTCCTTCTAAAATGGCATTTCTAATTTTGGTAGAACTTACCGCATTATCATTTATTTCTTGAGCTGAAATTTGCTCTACTTCAAATCCGTATTTTTTACCAAAAACTATTAAATCATTGATATTAGCAGTTCTGTTTCTTCCAAAACGATGATCATACCCAATAATTATTTTTCGAATATTAAGCTGATTAACCAAGATTTCTTTAACAAATTCTTCGGCAGTAAGTCTTGAAAATTCTTGATTAAATGGATGAATGATTAAATTATCAATTCCTGTTTTTTCTAAAAGTATTGTTTTTTCATCTACAGTATTTAGAAGTTGAACAACAGAATTATCTTGTAGTACCATTCTTGGATGAGGAAAAAAGGTTAAAACAACACTTTCGCAATTAAGTTCTTTGGCATTAAAAATTATTTTTTCAAGAATTTTTTTATGACCAATATGGACACCATCAAAGGTCCCAATGGTAACAACCGATTTTTTATTATTATATTCTTTAATATTGCTATAGGTTTTCAAGAAAAATAAATTTTAGCGGCAAAGGTAATTTATTTATATTGATACTAAAAAAATAAGTGAATTCGCTACTAAAGTGTTTTTTGAAAGTCTTCTAATTTATAAATATTTGAAATCTAGTTTTTAGTTTTTTTATTAAACAACCTTTTATATATTTACCGCCTTATTAAACTAACTCAATTTATGAAAAAAACTACACTATTAACCTTAATTACTCTCATACTTACTACAATAGGGTATTCACAATCTAACCGCTTTTGGATTTCTCATAATCTTAACGATAGAATAATCAATAAAGATAAAGCTGTTGAAAGACTATCTTTTCCTAAAGATTTTAAATTATTTGATTTAAATATTACACCTTTAAGACAAGAATTGTTTTCAATTATTGGGAATGGGGCAACTTCTCGCTCAACTATCATATCTCTACCAAATGCTGATGGGGGTATTGAAGAGTTTGAAGTTTATGAAGCTTCTAATTTTGAACCAGATTTACAAGCACAATTTTCTGAAATTAGAGCTTATTCAGGTAAAGGTATTACAGATAGATATGCAACTTTAAAATTAAGTATTTCACCTCAAGGAATACAAACTATGGTTTTTAGAGCTGATAAAGAAAGTGAATTTATTGAAGCTTATTCTCAAGATCATACAACTTATGCAGTTTTTAAATCACAAAGACAAAAAGGTGGATTAGCTTGGACTTGCTCTACTGAAGAGCAAAAACTAGTTCAAGATTTAAATCACAGAATTTCAACAAATCCAACGGTTTTGTCAAACGCAGGACAATTAAAAACAATGCGTTTAGCTCAATCATGTAATGCAGAATACTCAAATTTTTTTGGAGCAAATAGTGCTGCTCAAGTAGGTTTAGTTCTTGCCGCATTCAATGCAACATTAACGAGATGTAATGGAATTTATGAAAATGATTTAGCGCTTCATCTCAATTTAGTAGCAGGTTCAACAAACGTAATTTATTACAATCCTGCTACAGATCCATATACAACTATGGGAAACTGGAATACTCAGTTGCAACAAGCCCTTAATACAACACTAACAGGACCAGGCACATCTTTGGCAGTTAATAATGCAGCTTATGACATTGGTCATATGTTTGGAGCTAGTGGTGGTGGTGGAAACGCAGGTTGTATTGGTTGTGTTTGTGTTAATGGAGTTGCTGCTGGTACAGGAGCAACAAAAGGAAGAGGAATTACCTCTCCATCTGATGGTGTTCCGCAAGGAGATACTTTTGATATTGATTACGTTGCTCACGAAATTGGCCACCAATTAGGAGGAAATCATACTTTTTCTAACAATAACGAAGGAGCAGGAGTTAATAAAGAAGTTGGTTCTGGTATAACAATTATGGGTTATGCAGGAATCACAGCTCAAGATGCAGCAAATCATTCTATAGACATTTTTCATCAAACTACAATTGAGCAAATTCAGAATAATTTAGCAACGAGGTTGTGTCCGATTACAACATCATTAACAGGAACAAATGCAACTCCAGTTGTTGCTCCTTTTCAAAACTTCACTATACCAAGAAGTACTCCTTTTGTTTTAACAGGAAGTGCAACAGATGCAAATGTTAATGATGCTTTAACTTATTGCTGGGAACAAAATGACGATGGAGGATCTTCTACAGGTGCAAACAGTGTCGCAAGTATTACAAAAACTATTGGACCAAACTTCCTTTCGTTTTTACCTACGGCAAGTCCAACTAGATATTTCCCTACATTATCATCTGTTATAGATAATTCTGCTACTACAGAAACTATTACTGGTGACGCTGGAGTCTTAATTGAAGCTTTAAGTTCGGTTTCTAGAACATTAAATTTCAGATTGACTGTAAGAGATAATTCACCTTATAGTTCAACAGCTCCAATAAAAGTTGGTCAAACAGCCTTTACCGATATGACTGTTACTGTTAATGCTGCAGCAGGACCATTCGTTGTAAATACACCTAACACATCAGTTTCATGGGCTGTAGGTACAAACCAAACGGTTACTTGGGATGTGGCAGGGACAACAGGAAACGGAGTTAACTCTCCATTTGTAGATGTTTATTTATCTACAGACGGTGGTTTAACTTATCCAATTCAATTAGCTAATAAAGTTCCAAATAATGGAAGTACTGTGATAACTGTTCCAAATAATGTTGGAAATAGTAATAGAATAATGGTAAAAGGATTTCAACATATTTTCTTTGATATTTCTAATGCAAACTTTACAATTACTGCAGCACCATCAACATTTGCTGTAACTCAATCGAGCGAACAAAGTAGATTAGTTTGTACTGTACAATCAACAACTTATACTTTTGATTATGTTTCATTAGCTGGTTTTACTGGAACAACAACTTTTAGCGCAACTGGAAATCCAGCTGGAACAAATGTAACTTTTAGCCCAGCATCTTTAAGCTCTTCAAGTGGAACTGTTGTAATGACAATCAATAATCTTTTAACTGCACCAGCAGGAGTTTATAACATAAATGTTAATGCAACTTCTGGGTCTGTTGTAAAAACCGTTCCTTTTCACTTATATTTAGGTTTACCTGATGTTACATTATCGACTCCAGCAAATAATGCAGTAGCACAAAATACATCGCTTGCATTGACTTGGTCTGTTAATCCTAGTGCATCATCTTATAATGTTCAAGTAGCTACAGATGCTAGTTTTAATACAATTATTAGTTCTGCAAATGTTTCTACAAATGTTTACAACTTAAATGGATTAGTACAAGGTGTAGCTTATTTTTGGAGAGTTGCTCCACTAAGTGCATCATGCACAGGTAATTTTAGTTCAGAATATAAGTTTGTTACAGGTATAATTACATGTGTAACGGCTACATCCACAAATGTTCCTATTACAATACCAACAACAGCAAATGCAACAGTTAATTCAACATTGAATATTACTGGACAAACCAATACAATATCTGATGCAAACGTTACAATTGATATCACCCATAGTTGGGTAAATGATATGACAATTACATTAATTAGCCCATCTGGAACGCAAGTACAATTGGTGGCTCAACCATGTGCAGTTGCACCGTTGGCTGGAATAACAGCTACTTTTGATGATGCAGGTGTTCCAATAGTTTGCGGAAACAATCCAGCAATTTCTGGTGTAGTTATTCCTACTCAAGCATTATCAGCATTTAATGGAGAACCTATGAATGGTACATGGACTTTAAGAGTGCTAGATTCTTTTGCACAAGATGGTGGATCAATTAATGCTTGGAGTTTGAATTTATGTAATACAGCAACAGCATTAGCAGTTAATCAAAATATATTCGAAAATTTTGTTTTGTATCCAAACCCAAATAATGGAACATTCACTGTACAATTTAATTCATCATCTGACAATTCTATTTTAATTGGAATTCATGATATTAGAGGAAGAGAAGTTTTATCTAAATCGTATCAAAACAATGGATTTTTCAACGAAAAATTACAATTAGACAATCTTCAATCTGGAGTTTATCTAATTAATATTCAAGATGGTGATAAGAAAATTACTAAAAAAATAGTAATTCAATAACGATTTTCAGAATTTTTTTAAAGGGAAGTAATTACTTCCCTTTTTTATTTACTTTAGAAATCTTAAAAAATCTTAAAAATAAAAAACATTATTCTTATTGTATTTGCAATTAGCTCATTAAATGTGTTTTCTCAACGAACTTGTGCTACAACAGAAAAAATTAATGAGCTTAAAGCAAATAATCCTTCTTTTGGATGCCCTACTTTTCCTGATAATACTGATTCTTGTAATCCAACAACTGAAGTGTCAATCGTTATGAACTATATGGATTATGTTAATGATACTTGTATGGCATTATTTACAACTGGTCAAAAAACAATAATGCGAAATGCACTAAATGGACCTAGGGCAAGTTTACTAAGGTCAAATAGTTGTGCATCACTTGGACTTGATAAAGTTGGAGCGATACAAGCTATTGCGGTTTATCCTAATCCGGTTTCTCAGTATTTTATTATTACCTCTCCACACACATTTGTTGATTTTGTTGAGTTTTATAATGTAAATGGGCAGTTGGAAAAACATAAAAACTTGAAGAACATAATAATAAAGTATATATCGAAGATTTAGAACCTGTTGTTTATCACTAAAGAATATATAATGGAGAAAACTTTTTGAAATCAGATAAGATAATTAAAAAGTAATATTTTTTGCTAAAATATTTTGCCTCAAATGTTAAAAAACATTTTGAGGCTTCTTTTTTTTTGATTCTAAATTGAGAAATTATCAATTTTTTTAATAAATTTGAACAATTAATAATAAAAACATTATGAAAAAAAACTTACTATTTACTTTTAGTGCGGTTTTAATTTTTGTTTCGAGTTTTGGTCAAGGTTCTCTATGGAATAAAACAACAGAGGAAAGAGTAAAAAATTTAAGCAAGATGGATCGTGCTTCAATGCCAAGAGAATATCAATTATTTTCTCTTGACTTCAATGCTTTAAAAGCACAATTACAACAAGCTCCTTCTGAAAATGCTAGAACTTCAAATGTAATTGTTGACTTTCCAAATCAAAATGGAGAATTTGCTAGTTATAAAATTTTTGATGCTCCAGTTATGGAAGCAGGTTTAGCAAATAAATATCCAAATATTAAGTCTTATTCAGGAGTAAGTGTAGATGGAACTTCTTCAATTCGCTTTAGTATTACTGATTTTGGTCTTCATGTAATGTCTATATCAGGCAATTCAGGGACATTCTATATTGATTCCTATACTAAAGATTTAAATAATTATATCGTTTACAGTAAAAGGAATATCGAAAAGACTAGAGATTTTGGATGTTTGGTGAGTGATGATGGGCATTCTCCAATCGATGCTGCTGTTTTAAGTAATAGAGTAAATGATGGAATGTTTAGACAATATCGTTTAGCTATTGCATGTACTATAGAATATGCTGCTTTTCATTTAACTGCAGCAGGAACACCAGCAAGTGCAACTTTAGCAGTTAAAAAAGGAGTTGTATTATCTGCAATGGTAGTGAGTATGACAAGATTGAATGGTGTTTACGAAAGAGAAATGTCATTAAGAATGAATTTAGTAACTAACAATGATTTAATTATTTTTATTGATTCTGATTCTTTCACTAATTCACCTCAAATGATAAATGAAATACAACCAATTGTGGATGCAGCAATAGGTTCTGCAAATTATGATATGGGGCATGGATTTTGCACCACAGATTCGGGTGTTGCTCAACTTGCATCAGTTTGTGGTTCAGGAAAAGCAAGAGGAATTACTGGTCAGTTAAGTCCAGTTGGGGATCCTTTTGATATTGATTATACAGCTCACGAAATGGGTCATCAATGGGGTGCGTCTCACACACAAAATAATAATTGTAATCGTTCTACTGACTCTTCTTTTGAGCCAGGAAGCGGAAGCACAATCATGGGTTATGCAGGTATTTGTGCTCCAGATGTTCAAACAAATTCTAATGATTATTTCCATGCAAGAAGCATTTTTCAAATGACAACATTTGTTGTTGGTTCAACTTCATGTGGTGTTGCAACTTCAAATGGTAATATTGCACCAGTAGTTGAAGCGGGACCAAATTATACTATACCAAGAGGAACTGCGTTTATTTTAAAAGGGACTAGTACTGATGCAAACGGTGATGCACTAACATATTGCTGGGAACAATATAATAATCAAGTAAGCACACAACCACCAACTCAAACCGCAACAACTGGACCAAATTTCAGATCAGTTTCTCCAAGTACTTCTCCAGATCGTTATATGCCAAGATTTGCTGATGTTTTAAATGGTAATTTAGCACCAACTTGGGAAGTAGTTCCAAATGTTGCAAGAACTATGAACTTTTCTTTAACGGTAAGAGATAATAGATCTGGCGGTGGTATGACAAATAGAGATAATATGGTAGTTACAACTGCAAGTGTTGGGCCTTTTACAATTACTAGCCCAAATGTTGCTGATGTTTCATGGCCTATTGGTTCTTCTCAAACAATTACATGGGATGTTGCCGGTACAACTGCTAATGGAATTAATACTGCTAATGTAAACATTTTAATTTCCAATGATGGAGGTGTTACTTTTACAACATTAGTTGCTAATACACCTAATGATGGAACTCAAGCTATAGTTGTTCCTGGTCCAGCTTCAACAACAGGTAGAATTTTAATTGAAGCAGTTGGGAATATTTTTTATGCAGTCTCTAAAAATATTGCTATAGGTTATGCCATTGTAAATTCTTGTAATACTTATAATGGTACTTCTTTACCAATTGTAACATCAGCTGGTATTCCTGCTAATCAAATAGGGACTGTAAATGTACCTATGACAGGTACAATTAGTTCAGTTTCTGTTTTCAATAACATTACTCATGCCTATTTATCAGATGTTGTTACAGACATCAGTAGTCCTCAAAATCCTACTACTTTTGTGAGAGCTTTTAATAGATTTTGTGGCAATAGTAATGCTTCGTTAAATATGAAATTCTTTGATGGTGCTGGAGCATTAGATTGTGCTGCAGGAGGTACTACATTACAAAATGTTGCTCCAGGAGAGAGTTTTGCTCCTTTCGTAGGACAAAATCCACAAGGTACATGGACATTGAGAGTATATGATATTTATACTGGAGATAATGGAACATTGAATTCTTGGGGAATTGAAGTGTGTACTCAAACGGTTGCATTATTAACAGAAAGCTTTGGGTTTGATAACTTTTCATTATATCCAAACCCTAATGATGGAACTTTTACTGTTAAGTTTAATTCTAATACAGGAAATGATATTAATGTTGAAGTTTATGATATGAGAGGAAGATCTATCTTCAATAATGTATATCAAAATAATGGTGTGTTTGAACAAACACTTCAATTAGACAATGTACAATCTGGAATTTATCTTGTTAATATTCAAGATGGCGATAAAAAGATTGTTAAGAAAATAGTAGTAGAATAATTGTTCTATTATAAACAAAAAGTCCCGATTTTTATCGGGACTTTTTTAGTTTATAGAAGTTGTAATGGTTTTAATTATTTGAGGAACTTTAGTAATTGTAAAATCTATATTTAAAGTTATATTTTCGTTTTTTTTCTTTAGATTTAATTTACCTTCATCTACTTTATAATAACCTGTTTGTCCTCTGCAGAAACAAAACCTTCCAAAAAGCATTTTTGTTTCTTGAAGTTCCTTATTAGTTAAATTCAGTTCTTTGTCATTATTGTTTATTTCAAAAATTATTTCTTCTCTGTAACCAGCATCTTGTAAATCACCTTTTACGATTCTGTTGTACTGATAAACTATTACAGAACTAGTTTCACTATCAATAATTTGTGTATACGTTGATCCGAATTCGTCAGTTTTAATAACTAAACTTTTGTTCTTCAATATTTCTGTGGTACAAACTCCGTCAGATGGACAAGAAGATTCTATTTTTGTAACGACTTTATTTTCTTCTTCTTTTTTCATAACTTCTTTTTTTGTGCAACAGAATGAAAAGAGAAATACTGTTGGTATTAGAAATAGTTTTTTCATTGTTAACAGATATATTTAGTTAATGAAAATAAAAAAGGAATACCATTATTTACCATTATAAATATTCATAGTATTTGCCAATCCTGCCAAAGCAAAAGAGGATATAATTTCGCTACCCAATTCAAGTCGTTCAGGTAGTTTTGTTTTTTCTTCTTCATTCCATTCGCCAAGTACGTAATCTACTTGACTTCCTTTTTTAAATTCGTCACTGATGCCAAATCTAAATCTTGGATATTCTGTTGAATTTAGCAGTAATTGTATATTTTTTAAACCATTATGACCGCCATCGCTTCCTTTTGATTTTATTCTAATTGTTCCAAAAGACAGATTTAAATCATCAGTAATAACTAGTATGTTTTCTTTTTCAATATTTTCTTTTTCCATCCAATATTTTACCGCCTTTCCGCTTAGATTCATGTAAGTATTTGGTTTTAGTAAAATTAAAGTACGACCTTTAGTTTTAAATTCGGCAATATCACCAAGTTTTGCTGTTTGGAAACTAATAGCTTCTTTTTTGGCAAAATAATCTAAGATTTTAAATCCGATGTTGTGTCTTGTATTTACATATTCGGCACCAATATTACCTAGGCCAACGATAAGGAATTTCTTCATTGGGGTTTCTTCTTGTTTTATATTTTGAGTAAAAATTCTTGAAAACCAATTCATTTGGTAAAAGTAGTTAATTGTTTTGAAACTTAAAATTCATTCAATACGATTGCTAGCTAACCCTGATGGGAATTGAAATAAAAAAATAGTGGTTGAGGCTCTCGAAATCACCATTTTTTTATTGTATTGAACAGCAGGAACAAGGTTCACAATAAATACTACTGATTTGTTCCTGAAAAAGTTTGGAATTGGGTTAAAATAAAAAAGCACCAGTTTCCTGATGCTTTTTGTATTGAATAAGAATGAAATTATTTTTTCTTTCCTTTTGTTGCAGCTTTTTCTGCTTTTGCAGCTTCTTGAGCAGCTTTCATAGCAGCACGTGAAATCTTCACTTGACAAACTACAGTATTGTCTGGGTGCATTAATTTGAAATTGTTTGTAGGTAATTTAGTTACATACAATTTATTACCCATTTGTAATTCTGAGATGTTAGCTTCTACGAAATCAGGAAGATTTTTAGGTAAAGCTTTCACTTTTAATCTTCTTTGATTTAAATTTAAAACACCACCTAAAAGTACACCTGGAGAAGTTCCTGTGATTTTTACTGGCACTTCCATGATGATTTCTTTATCATCTGACAATTGGAAAAAGTCAATGTGTAAAATTGCATCACTTACTGGGTGAAATTGGATGTCTTGTAAAATAGCATCAATTTTTTTACCTCCTAAATCAATGGCAACTGTGTGCGCATTTGGAGTGTAAACCAAACTTTTGAAAGCTTTTGCTTCCGCTTGAAAATGTACTGGTTGACTTCCTCCGTAAATTACGCAAGGAACCATTCCAGCATTACGTACCGCTTTGGTTGCTACCTTGCCCACGCTTTCTCTTTCTGATCCTTTAATCGAAATTGATTTCATTGTAAAAATATATAGTTAATAAAAATAAATTACATTAAAAATTTTCCACTGATGGAATTGTTGTGTTGCACCATGTGCATAACTTCTGCAAAAAGAGGTGCACAACTCACCACTTTAATTTTCTTTGATTCTTTCTTTAACGGAATAGAATCGGTAACTATTAATTCTAATAATTTAGAATTTTCAATCTTTTCGTATGCGTCACCTGAAAGAATTGCGTGTGTACAAATTGCTCTTACACTTAATGCGCCTTTTTCAATCATTAAATCAGCCGCTTTTGCTAATGTACCTCCTGTATCAATCATGTCATCAACAAGAACAATATTTCTTCCTTTAACATCACCAATTAGTTCCATTGAACCAATTTCGTTTGCGGCTTTTCTTTGTTTGTAACAAATAACTACGTCTGATTCTAAAAATTTAGAATAGGCATAAGCTCTTTTTGAACCTCCCATATCTGGAGATGCGATTGTCAAATTTTCTAAATTCAAACTTTTCACATAAGGCAAGAAAATAGTTGAAGCAAACAAATGGTCAACTGGTTTTTCAAAGAAACCTTGAATCTGATCGGCGTGTAAATCCATGGTCATGATTCTAGTTGCTCCTGCAGTTTCTAGTAATTTTGCTACTAGTTTTGCTCCAATTGGCACTCTTGGTTTATCTTTTCTGTCTTGTCTTGCGTATCCAAAATAAGGAATTACAGGTGTTATATGTCTTGCTGAAGCTCTTTTTGCAGCATCAATCATTAATAATAACTCCATCAAATTGTCTGCTGTTGGAAATGTAGAGCAAACAATAAAAACGCGTAATCCTCTTATAGATTCTTCAAACGAAGGTTGGAATTCTCCATCACTAAATTTTGAGAACGTTACTTTGCCTAGCGGAATACCATAGTTTTTAGCTATTTCTTCTGCTAAATGAACACTTTGTGAACAGGCAAATATTTTTGCTTCCGGTTCTAAATGTGACATTATAATTTGTTGTTTTAATTCGAACTATTTTAATTCTAATTTGCTTTAAATTTTATAAGAGCAGGAAGAATTTAAATGCCTCGAATGTAGTTAGTTAGTTGTGTGTCGTTTTAACGAGGTGCAAATTTAGAAATAAAATCCGAGTCTGAAAGGATATTTTTAACTATTTTCTTGAAAATGTGTTTAAAATTTATTTACATTTGCAAAGTGTTAAAACAAATTGATTTTTTTAGTCAATTTTAATGCGGTGAAATGACTGTTGTTATTTCTGTCTCCAAGAGCACGAATGGTAAATATTTAATTTTATTTATTCATTCTAGCTTAGCCCGGATGGCAAAATATTTAATTAATTTTTTCTAAAAATTAGTATTTATTTTCCTTTTGAAGCTTAGCCCGGATGGCAAAATATTTAATTAATTTTTTCTAAAAATTAGTATTTATTAATCCATCTAAAATCTGCCCGGATGGCGGAATTGGTAGACGCGCTGGTCTCAAACACCTGTGGGAAACCGTGCCGGTTCGACTCCGGCTCCGGGTACGAAGTGCTCCTCAATCGAGGAGCATTTTCTTTTTGGGTTGGAGTCAAACTTTTTTGTTTGTCTGTTCCAGAGATTTTTATGTTTTTCTATTATTCATTAAACCCAGTGAAAAATTCTTCTAATGACACATTCATTGCTTTCAAAATTTTAATAAGTGTATTTAATTGGATGTTGGCACCAGCTTCGTATTTACCATATTGAGGTCTACTAATATTGTTTTCGTATGCAAAATATTCAGAATTAGTATAGCCCGCTTTTTTTCTGAAATATCTTAATCGCTCCCCTATTTTTTTCAGATAGATTCTTTCATCATTGTCTGTTTCTGACTTTTTGTTGGTACTATTCTTTGATGTCATTTTTATACTCTTTTTGTAGAGCAAATCAATAGAATGACTTTAAATTATGTAACTCTAAATATGTTACCTCTATATTAAGAGATTTTTATATATATTTGTGTTTAATTTTAAATTTATTAAATATGAAAAAAATAATACTTTTATTAGCGATAGGAGCCTCTTTAACCACCCAAACACTTTTTGCTCAAGTACCTTCTTATGTTCCTACTAATGGTCTTGTTGGTTATTGGCCATTTAATGGCAATGCCAATGATGAGATCGGGAACGGAAATAATGGTACAGTAAACGGAGCAACTTTAACAACAGACAGATTTGGAAATAGCGATAGAGCTTATAGTTTTGATGGTATTAATGATTTAATCTCAATCCCAGATTCAAATACTCTTAGTATTACAAATAATATAACTATGTCTGCATGGGTTTATGTTAATTCTGATAATCAAAATTATCATTCAATATTATCCAAGAGACTGAACGGGAATTGGAGTTATAATTTAAGTCTATCATATTATTTTGGTCCAGGAGGGTCACCAACCGAAGTCAATAAAGTCTTTTCTGGTAGAAGAAATAATTCTGGAGCACAATTGGAATATAAATTTTCTGATGAACCAATTGTTTTCGGGCAATGGTTTCAAATTACTATAAAAATTGAAAATAATGTAATTACTTTTTACAAGAATGGAATTGATATGGGGGTCAATTTATATGGAAATCAATTTACAATACCCATGATTAATCAAGCTATTGGTTTGACTATTGGTTCAAATGGTGATGGAGGTGAATGGTTTAACGGGAAACTCGATGATATTGGCATATGGAACCGAGCTTTAACCCAACAAGAAATCACCAACTTGTACAATGTCAATCAATGCCTTACAAACATTACCGTTACGGATACACTTATTATCAATGTTGGTCAATTATCTTTTAACGACCCTGTTACATGGGCAAACAATATTACCATTGCTCCCAATCCTGCAAGTTCTCAAATCAATATCAATTTCAACAACATCACCAATTTGAATGGTGGAACATTGAAAATCATTAACTCATTAGGGCAACAAGTGGCAACGACACCAATTACTACTTCTGGAACAAACAGCACCATGCAACTGGCAACGTGGGGCGGAACTGGAATGTACTTTGTTCAAATCATCAACCCACAAGGTCAGATTGTGGATATCAAAAAAATTATATTGCAATAAGTTTAGTTAAGTTACAAATGAGCCACAGGAAACTGTGGCTTTTTTGTTAGCAGCATATAAGCGTAGTGTAATCGTTTTAAATCTACAATAAAATGATTCGACAACTTAATAGTGAAGGGTACAAAAC
>CANGUP010000054.1 GCA_947457105.1 Flavobacteriaceae bacterium | reverse complement strand
ACTCATTGTAACCAACAAGGTTGAACAGCCTAAATTGGCGGCAGCAGCAGCGGCTTCACAACCAGCATGACCGGCACCAACAACAATAACATCGTATTTTTCTAAAAACATTTTATTTTGATTCGAGACAACTATATGCTCGATTTATTTATTGTTCCACGTGGAACGTTTGTCAATTCAATTTATAAAAAACCAATTAATGTTCCACGTGAAACATTTTAATTTTTTCATCTTCTTTTGAGCGCATTAACAACTCCTCTTCTTCGGTTTTATCCTTGTATCCACAATAGTGTAAAACACCATGAGCAAGAACCCTTTTGAGTTCTTCATCAAAAGTAACCTCAAATTCTATCGCATTTTCACGGACTCTTTCTATAGAAACGAAAATATCGCCATGTAATTCATTTCCTACAGAATAATCAAAGCTTATAATGTCTGTATAATAGTCGTGATCTAGGTATTGCTTGTTAATTTCAAGGATGTATTCGTCATCACAAAAGATATAATTAATATCACCTTCTTTTTTATTTTCAGATGAAATAACATTTGAAATCCATGAAGAATATTGTTCTTCGTTTTCAAGTTGAAACTCTAATTCGTAATTGAAACTAATCATTTGTTTTGAAATATTCTTGAACCTTTTGGTTAAAATTGGAGCGCAAAGGTAAGGTTTGTCTGTTTAAAATTTCAACGCTATTCAAATATTCTTGCAAACGTTTAGGTAAAGCATTCGTTGAATTAGTAAATTCTTTTTTATTAGTCTCTGACTGACGTTTCTTCTCTTCACCTTGTTGTTGAATTGCTTTTTCTAATTTGAGCATTTCATATTTTAGATTAAGCATCTTTTGAAGCACTTCATTATTAAAACCTTTGTTTAATAATTGTTTCTCTATTTGCTTCATTTGATTTAAAGCGTTTTGACCTTGACCGCCTAAACCTTGTTTGTTAAGTTCGTTTTGTAACGCTTCTCTTAATTGCTGTTGTTCTTTATAGATTTCCATAATTGCTTTTGCATCGCCTTCTCCATCTTCGCCGTTTTCTCCATCAGAATCACCTTGACTGTTTCCGCTGCCACCACTTTTTCCGTCTTTTCCAGATTTACCTTTACCATCTTTACCTTCCTTCTGACCCTCTTTTCCACTTCCTTGTTCACCTTCTTTTCCGTCTTTACCGTCACCTGGCTTTTCACCAGGTTTCATACCTTTCTTCATTTTTTCACCAAGACCTTCTTGCTTTTTAATTATGTCAGGTAATTGCATTCCGCTTCCTTCACCAGGTTTAGGTTTTCCTTTTCCAGCTCCAGACATTGACATAGACATCTGCATATTATTCATGGTGTCTGCTAACATGTCTGCCAATTTATTAGCCGAACTTGTAGCAAATTGTTGGTGAGAAATTCCTTTTGGTACATTTGCATCTGCCAAAGTTTCTAAAGATTTGTCAACGTTGTATTGAACATTTCCTACCTCAGTAGTTACTTCTTCAGCTATTTTAGGATTACGTAATGAAAGTGCAAATAAACTATCATCTACATGTTTAAACTGTTGTTTTAAATCTTGTTGGATTTTAAGGTTTTTATTAAAACTCAAAGAACCTCTTTTTAAACCTCTAAACTCTTTCATAACGTTTTCTTGTGAAAAAGAATAAGCTAAAAGATTATCAAGAATTTGACGCAACATTGCAATATCTTCATCCATTTGTTCCATCTCACCAGATTCCATACTTGCTTGCATGTCTTGACTCATTTGCTTCATTTTCTTTGAAGCACTTTTTTGTTTTGGTTTTGCAGCTGACTTAGAATCTTTCTTTAATTCGTCTGAAGCTTTCTTTAAATCTTCATCTATACTTTTCTCTTTTGGAGCTGTATCTGGAAGTTCAACCGGAGTTTTTAATTCATTATTTTCTTTTTCTAATTCATTAAGTTCTTCTTGAATTTTATCGAACTCTTTGTTTATTTCTTCTTGTTTTTCAGTAGAATTTTCCTTGTCATTATCCGATAACTTTTCTTGTTTTTCTGAAAGCTTATCTAATTTATCTGCGATTTGTTCAGCTTTCTTTTCTACATAATATTTCTTAGTCAATTCAACTAATTGTTGAAGACTCTTAGTTTGATTTTTACTCTGCTGTTTGAGCTTATCCATCTTTTCAAACAACTCTTCTTTTTGAAGTTTTTCATTTAACTTTTGGAGTTCATCTAAAAGTTTTTTATTTTTTTCTAAATCTTTTTCAACTTTATCTAGTCGTTCTTTTAAAACCTCTTTTACTTCATCTTTCTTTTCAGTTTTAACTTTGTCTAAATTCTCTTTCATCTTTTCAGCAAAATTTTTCATCAATTCATCTTGCTGCATTTGTTTATTCAAGAAATCATTAACCTTTTGTTGTTCTTTAAATTCAAGATTGTCTTTCTCTTTACCCATTTTTTGCAACTTCTCCATTTCGTTCAATTGCTTATCTTGAGTTTTTAAAGACTTTTCTAAAGAATTAATATTATCATTTTGCTGTTGTAAAACTTGGTCTTCCTTTTCAGATTCTGTAGCAATTCTATTTGAAAAAACAGAAGACTTTGCGCTCTTGAAATTGTGTAAAGCATCGTTATCAAAAATCTCGAAATAATATTCATACGAAACACCTTCTTCAACAGGAAGATTACTTGGGAATGCAAAGACAAATTGGTCGTAGACATCTCTCTTTACAGCAATTGTTCCACGTTTGGCAAAATTTGGTTTATCTTTTGGATAATAAACTACTTGTAATTTTGAAAGCCCATAATCATCTGAAACTTGTCCTAAAACATAGTTTTTTTCGATTTTAAGACTGTCTGGTGCATTTCCTACAGTAATTGTTGGAAATTGATCTTTAACCACGGAAATCAGATAATTCAACTTTTCGTAGTTTTGAACCTTATTATTTGAAGTAACAATTTGGTAATCTGTATTTTGAACAATATTTTTTGATAATAAAAATTGATTTTCTTGTTTTGTAAAAGCATACTTAGCTGAAGCATTCAACCATTCCACTTTTTGAGTAGCTAAGGTATTCATTCTCCAAGTTACTCGAGTACCTTCTGGAATGACAGCATTTCCTGTTCCTTTAATTACTTCTGCTTTTTTATTCAAATACCCTGGAAAATTCAAAACCATTTCGAAGTTTGCAATCGATGGAACTGTAACAACATTCAATTCATAATCATTAGACGAAACCTCATTTGCCTCAATATGAAATTCTAAATTCTCTTTTGGTTTAGGAATAACAAACTGAAATTCTCCTGGCTTAGTACTTTCCATGAAATAGCTTTCCTCACCAATAAAAATCATAGCGTTTTCTGGAACTATTTTTCCGACTGTTTTAACTTTCAAAAGAAAATCTTGGTTTTGTTCGGTTTGTAAAGACTTATTCAAAAGTTGAAATTCAAATGGAGCTGGCGGTAAAAATTGTTGTTTGTAATTAACAACACGATTCAAACTTTGAGAAATAAAACTACTATTTCCTGACAAATAGAAAAACGCAAAAAACAAAATTGGAATAATTGCTAACGGTAAAAATTTCTTATTACTTCCAAAGTTAATTGCATTTCCAAAAGGAATGGGTTGAAGTGTATTCGCTTTCTGTTCTATTGAAGCAACTAATAATTCTGATTTGTTTTTATCTTGATATAATTGTAAAAAATTGGTAAGCTTGTCGCCTACTTCATTAAAATGATTTCCTATAATTTTGGAAGCGTCGTCATAATTAATTCCTTTTTGAAGTTTAAATAATTTAAAAAGAGGAAATAAAATAAATCGCAACAACAAGAAAAGTTCTACAGCGATGAATGTCCAAAATAAAATGGTTCTCGCTGTTGGTTTTAGCCAAAGAAAATATTCAACAAAAAGCGTAAAAAGAAAATAAAGCAAACCTATTCCAACGAAGAAAATGGTTCCACGTAGTAATTCGTTTGTGTAAAACTTCTTAATAAACTGTTCGAGTTTATCGAATATAATGTTTTGATGTTCCAAAATTGATGCTACTTTGTTTATAACCGATAAAAATACAAATTTATACTTACGATAAAAGTTAAATCTTTGTAAAAAGGAATTTCGAATAAAAAAGGTATCAAGATTTGTGTATTAAGTATTAAGACTTTTTGAAATTGATTTTGACTTTTGAAATTGTATCTTTGCAAACACTTCGAGAAGCTCAGTGTTAAATTGAATTAATTTTATACAAAAAAAATGTCTAAACAAGTTCGTGTGCGTTTTGCACCAAGTCCAACTGGACCCTTACATATTGGTGGTGTAAGAACCGCTTTATTTAATTATTTATTTGCTAAAAAACATGGTGGTGTTTTCTATTTACGAATTGAAGATACCGACCAAAATCGATTTGTTTCTGGAGCAGAAGAATACATTATGGAAGCTTTGGAATGGTTGGGAATTGCACCAAGTGAAACCGTTGGAAAAAACGAAAAATTTGGACCTTATCGTCAGTCTGAAAGAAAAGATTTATACAAACAATATGCCGACCAATTGATTAATTCTGGTTGGGCTTATTATGCTTTTGACACAGCAGAAGCTTTAGATGCACATAGAAAACAGCACGAAGTAGAAGGAAAAACCTTTATTTACAACTGGCATAATCGTGAAAAATTAGATACTTCTTTAGTAATTTCTAAAGAAGAAGCAGATAAACGAATTGCATCAGGTGCTGATTATGTTATCCGATTTAAAACTCCTGTGAATGAAACGTTGCATTTGAATGACATCATTCGTGGTGATATTAAATTTGAAACTAATTTATTAGACGATAAAGTTTTATTCAAGTCTGACGGAATGCCAACTTATCATTTAGCGAATATTGTTGATGATCATTTAATGGAAACTTCTCACGTTATTCGTGGTGAAGAATGGTTGCCAAGTATGCCTTTACATGTTTTATTATACAAAGCATTTGGTTGGGAAGCTCCGGAATTTGCTCATTTACCATTGATTTTAAAACCAATTGGAAACGGAAAATTATCAAAACGTGATGGCGATAAAATGGGCTTTCCTGTATTTCCTTTAGAATGGAAAACCGAAGAAGGAATTTCATCTGGTTACAGAGAAAAAGGCTTTTTTCCTGAAGCAGTGATTAACTTTTTGGCGCTTTTAGGATGGAATGACGGAACAGATCAAGAATTGTTTTCATTAGAAGAATTGGCTGAAAAATTTGATTTAAATAGAGTTCATAAAGCTGGAGCCAAGTTTGATCCTGAGAAAAATAAATGGTTCAATCATCAGTATTTGCAAAAGCAAAGTGATGAAAGTTTGGCTAAAAATTTTAAAAAAGAATTAGAAAAAAATAGCACTTCGACTGCGCTCAGTGTGACAGACGATAAGTTGATAAAGATTGTTTCGTTAATAAAAGAACGAGCAAATTTTGTTTCTGAATTTTGGGAAATGAGTGACTTCTTTTTTGTTGCACCAACATCTTACGATGAAAAAGCAGCTAAAAACTGGAAAGAAGAAACACCAAATTTGATGCAACAATTAATTTCTGTTTTAGAAAATATTAGCGATTTCACTTCTATAAATATAGAAACCATTGTAAAAGATTGGATGACTAAAAACGAAATTGGTATGGGTAAAGTAATGCAACCATTTAGATTAAGTTTGGTTGGTGCTTTAAAAGGTCCGCATCTTTTTGATATTGTAGAATTGATTGGAAAAGACGAAACCATAAAAAGATTAGAAAAAGCAATTGCAACATTATAGAAAAAAAAAGCCCTGAAATTCAGGGCTTTTTTATAGGTTAAAAATTATTTGACCGTTTATAGTTCCTAGATTTCCTTTTATACTTTGGTTTCCTGTTAACAATTTAAAATCATCATTCTTATTCAATTTGCTGAAGATATTAGTAAATCCGTATTCATAAAAAATCACTGCACGAACTACTTTACCTCCAGCTGAAAAGCCAGTATAAAAATTTCCGTTGATAGTAGAAACTTCTTCTATTTGTTTTGCTGTAAGTGCTGTACCGTTTAAAATATTATTTTGATCTCTTTCATTAACAGAAAGCTTACCATTAATTTGTAAAACTGGACCAAAATCAAACGATACATGATCTTCAACAACATTGTAACTTAACAATAATCGCACTTGTACGCCTTGTAAATTGAATTCTGTTTCTTTAGCTAATGAAGTTAACGATGTTGATTCAAGACTAAAATTATTACTGAAAAACTGCATTCCATAAATCATACTCCAATTGTTGTAATAATTTCCTCTAACAGAAAATCCACCTGTAAAGCCCATTCCTGGTTTGGAATCAAAATATGTTGAAAATAAACTTGTTTGAGAAACTCCGGCGGACAACCCTATTCTATTTCCATCTCTATTTCTATATTGAGAAAAACATAAAGTTGTAAAAACACAAAAAGGAATTGTAAAAAAAAATTTCTTCATTATGTAGAATTAATTTGTAACAAACATAAGTTATTCTCGTATAATAACTGTATTAACAAACTAAATATTATATAATGGATGTCCTTTTAATTGTCTTAGCGGTCTTCGGATTGATTATTTTATTCTCTTCATTCTTTACTGTAAAGCAACAAACCGCAGTAGTTATTGAACGTTTTGGAAAATTTACAAGTATTAGAAACTCTGGTTTACAACTTAAAATTCCAATTATTGACAGAGTTGCTGGAAGAGTAAACTTAAGAATTCAACAACTTGATGTATTAATTGAAACCAAAACTAAAGATAACGTATTTATCAAAATGAAAGTTTCGGTTCAGTTTAAAGTAATTCAAGACAAAGTTTATGAAGCATTTTATAAATTAGAATATCCTCACGATCAAATTACTGCTTATGTTTTTGACGTGGTTCGTGCTGAAGTTCCTAAATTAATTTTGGATGACGTTTTCGTAAGAAAAGATGATATTGCTATTGCTGTAAAACGTGAATTAAACGAAGCTATGACCACTTATGGATATGACATTATCAATACTTTGGTTACTGATATTGATCCAGACATTCAAGTTAAAAATGCGATGAACAGAATCAACGCTGCTGATAGAGAAAAAACGGCTGCAG
Source organism: Flavobacteriaceae bacterium (assembly GCA_947457105.1). Classification (GTDB taxonomy): domain Bacteria; phylum Bacteroidota; class Bacteroidia; order Flavobacteriales; family Flavobacteriaceae; genus Flavobacterium. The sequence continues at coordinate 11,179 of CANGUP010000054.1, read as the reverse complement.
AATTTGAATCAGAAGCACAAAGAATTAGAATTGTGGCTAAAGCTAAAGCTGAGGCAGAAAGTAAAAAACTTCAAGGTCAAGGTATTGCTGACCAAAGAAGAGAAATTGCTCGTGGATTGGTAGAAAGTGTTGAAGTATTAAATTCTGTTGGAATTAACTCGCAAGAAGCTTCGGCTTTGATTGTAGTTACGCAACATTATGATACTTTACAAGCTATTGGTGCTGATACAAACTCTAATTTGATTTTATTACCAAATTCACCACAAGCTGGAAGCGACATGTTGAATAACATGGTAGCAAGTTTTTCTGCAAGTAACCAAATTGGTGAAACTATGAAAAATCAACCAAAAAGAGTGAAATCTAAAAATGATACTACTTCTACTGATTATAATCCAAGTGATACTTCTAATCCGACTGATGAAGTGTAATAAACTTTTTTCAAATAAAAAAAGAGGCTTAATCGCCTCTTTTTATGTTTATATACCAATTGATGATGTAAGGAATTGCAATTTTTAAAATCGTTCCGTAAGGTCCTGAAAATACTTTTTGATACATATTTCCGAGGAAATTAACTGATTTTGAAGGAAGAATACTTTCTTTAGTTTTTTCAACGCTTAAAAGCATCTTTTGATAATAGAGTTCTTTTTCTATTTTCAGAATTTCTAAATCTTGCTCTATTGCTACATAGGACGAATATTTTTTTGTTTCCATAATCTAGTCGTTAAAAAATATTTCTGAAAATTTCTCTAAAATAGGTCCTTCCACAATTTTATCTTTTACTAAAAATAATAACAAAGCCAAAATCAAATAGATTCCTGCAACAGCAAGAAATCCTAGTGGATAACTTTGAAATAATTGTCCTAAGGCCATTGCTCCAGCAATAGAAACAAAAAGTAAAACAATCATTAAACACAATGCTATCAAGAAAAACTTGAGCATTAGAGTTGTTGATTTCATAGCCACTTTGAAACCCCAAAGTTTATAGTAAGCTAAACTGCTTTCTAAATAAGCTTTGGCATTTTCTTGAATCGCCTCAGTATTTTCTTTTAATTCTTCAAAAGCCATTATTTCTGAAGTTTTGCGTTTTGCTTTTTTAACTCAGCCAATTTTTCTTCAAGAAAAGTAATTGCTTCTTCTGCTTTGTAACTTGAACTAGAAAGTAAATCCTCAACAGTTTCTTTTAACTCCTCTTTGGTTTTAGAAAATTTCTCTTTGGTGTCTTCTTCTAGTGCATCCCATTTTGTTTTGGCTTCTCCTTTTAAGTCATCAAAACCTTCTTTTATTTTTTCTCTAGTTTTTGAACCTTTGTCTGGTGCAAATAAAATTCCTAATCCAACTCCGATTGCAGCACCTGCTAAAATTGCTAAAATGCTATTTCCATTTTTACTTGACATAACTTTTAAATTTTGATTATACTAAAGTTACGAAATTTTATTGTGTCGTAGTGTTAAATCGTCGTTAAAGAAGTAAAAACCATTTTAAAGCCAAATAACCAACGTTTATTGATGGTTTGGTGAATTATGTTGGTGAATTTTTAAAAATTGATTAAAATTAAATTATAAAGGCCGATTTTAATAGTAAAAAAATATACTTTTTGTTTTATGATAAGTTTTTTCAATAATAGAAAAACCCAACGTTTCTGCTGGGTTTTATAAGAAAAAACTATTTTAAAAATAAAATAGTTTTTTGAGATTTCTCCTTTGTCGAAATGACAAAATTGGATTATTCTTTACTTTCAACTTTTGCCCAAGTATCTCTTAAGCCAACTGTTTTGTTAAAAACTAATTTTTCTGAAGACGAATCTTTATCAACACAATAATATCCTAATCGTTGAAATTGAAATCTTTCACCATCTTTTGCAGAAGCTAAACTTGGTTCAAGATATCCTGTAATTATTTCTAAAGAATTTGGATTAATGTATTCTTTAAAATCTACTTCTTTATCGCCATCAGGATTTTCATGTGTAAAAAGTCTGTCATATAATCGAACTTCAGCTTCAATAGCGTGATTAATTGAAACCCAATGAATAGTTCCTTTTACTTTTCTTTGACTAGCTTCTGTACCACTTCCGCTTCTAGAATCTTCATCATAAGTACAATGAATTTCAGTGATATTTCCTTCCGAATCTTTTTTAACGCTTTCTCCTTTAATGATATAAGCATTTTTTAGACGAACTTCTGTACCTAAAGTCAAACGGAAAAATTTCTTATTGGCTTCCTCTTGAAAATCTTCTCTTTCGATATATAATTCTCTAGAAAATGGCACTTGACGAAAACCTAAACTTGCATCTTCTTGACTGTTTTCAGCTTCTAAACTTTCTTCTTTACCTTCAGGATAATTTGTAATAACTAACTTCACAGGATTCAAAACTGCCATAACTCTTGGAGCAGTTTTATTTAAATCTTCACGAACACAAAATTCTAAAAGCGAAACATCAATTAAATTAGTACGTTTTGCAATTCCAATGGTATTAGCAAAATTTCTTATCGATGCTGGCGTATAACCACGTCTTCTCATTCCTGAAATAGTACTCATTCTTGGATCATCCCAAGCTGTAACATGCTTTTCTTGAACTAATTGCAGTAATTTTCTTTTAGAAACTACTGTATGCGATAGATTTCTACGAGCAAATTCACGTTGCTTTGGACGTACTTTAGAACTATCATAAATTTGATTCAAAAACCAATCATATAACTCTCTGTGAGGTAAAAATTCAAGTGTACAAAACGAATGCGAAATTTGTTCTAAATAATCACTTTCGCCATGAGCCCAATCGTACATTGGGTAAATACACCATTTATCACCTGTTCTATGATGATGAGCATGTAAAATTCGATACATAATTGGATCACGCATCAACATATTATTAGCGCCCATACTTATCTTAGCACGAAGAATGTGTGTTCCGTTTGGAAATTCGCCATTTTTCATTCGTTCGAATAAGTCTAAATTTTCTTCAACGGAACGATTTCTATATGGTGAATCGGTTCCTGGAGTTGTTGGCGTTCCTTTTTGAATAGCCATTTCTTCAGAAGTTTGGCTGTCAACATAGGCTTTACCCTCTTTTATAAACTGAACTGCCCAATCGTATAAATCTTGAAAATAATCAGAAGCATAACATTCTTTATCCCATTTAAAACCAAGCCATTCAACATCTCTTTTAATTGCATCAACAAATTCCTGTTCTTCTTTGGCAGGATTTGTATCATCAAAACGCAAATTAACTGGCGCTTGATAATCAATTCCTAAACCAAAATTTAAACAAATAGCACTCGCATGACCAACGTGTAAATAACCATTTGGCTCCGGCGGAAAACGAAAACGAAGTTTATCTTGTGATAATCCGTTTTTTAAATCTTCTTCTATGATTTGTTCAATAAAATTCAGAGACTTTTCTTCTGTTGACATAATTATTTCGTAATTTTAGCAAAGATAAAAATTTAGATGATAGATAATAGACGAATAGAAAATAGATGTGCTTTTATTTACTTTTTTATCTGAAAACTGTTTACTGAACACTGAATACTAAAAAAATGGGAACAATTAAATTACAGAATATTAGAACTTTTTCTTTTCACGGATGTCTTGAAGAAGAAGGAAAAATTGGTTCAGATTATAGAGTTGATTTAGAAATTAAAACCGACTTAAGAAAGTCTTCACTAACAGATGAATTGAAAGATACGGTTGATTATGTGCTTTTAAATCAAATTGTAGTAGAAGAAATGGATATTAGGGCTAAACTTTTAGAACATGTAGCTCACAGAATCATCACAAGAATCTTTAAAGAAATCCCTTCTGTTTCTAGAATTGTCTTGGCAGTTTCTAAACTAAATCCGCCTATTGGTGGTGATGTTGAAGCTGTTACTATTGAAATGGAAGAATATAGAAATTAGAAATTCCAATAGTAGAAATTCCAAATTTCAAGCTTAAGAAGTATATTTTTTAAATTGGAATTTGGGATTTGCTTTTTGGAATATTTGTTTTATATTTGCAATCCAATAAATAATTGGCGTCGTGGCCGAGCGGCTAGGCTGGGCTCTGCAAAAGCTCCTACTCCGGTTCGAATCCGGACGATGCCTCTGAAACCTTCTAGGAAACTTGGAGGTTTTTTTTATTGTAAATTTTTAAAAAAAATTAATTAAAGATATGTTAGAATCCGGACCATTACTTCATAAAACACATACAATCGAGAGGATTTTTTATTGTAAATTTTTAGAAAAAATTAATTAAAGTTGTGTTCAAATCCTGACGATGATTATATTAAATACATTTAATTGAAAGGTTTTTTTTGTTTTAAATTTTTAGAAAAAATTGATTAAAATTATGTTTGAATCCGGACGATGACTCCATAAAAAACATACAATCGAGATGATTTTTTTTATTTTAAATTTTTAGAAAAAATTGATTAAAGATGTTTTTGAAAACTCTTCTTTCAAAACATTTATTTCTTTAATAGGAATGAAGAATCTTATAAAAAAGATTTCTATTAAAGTTAAAATACAAAATTTTAATTTTCTACGTCAATTCTAATTTCTCCGTTTAGTTCTACAAATCTATCTTTATCAGGAATTTTAATAAATAATTTTATTTTGTTATCATCTGTTGATTTTGGTTTGAATTGATATTTAAAAAATGTAGAATTATTATTGTTTATTTTAATTTTTTTGTTGTTTTCAATTTTATAGAACTCGTATTTTGGTAGTTTATATCCAAATGGTTGAAGTAAAACTGCTATGCTGTCATTTTTACCAACTTTTGATGTTTTATTATAAGGAACACCAACTAATTGTAGAGAATATAAAAAATCTTCTTTATTTTTTTTGATAGAATCTTTCAGGTCCTTATTTTCCTCTTCAAGTAAAGAAATTTTTTCAGTCAAATTTTTTAATTTTTTCTGTTCTGTATCATTTTTATTACAACTTAAAGTAATAATGATTAATGTAGTAAGTAGTATTTTTTTCATAATTTATTTACAACTATTATATTTCTACCTTTTAATCCTTCAACTGTTCCAACTTCTCTTTAATCATTTCTTTTTCTTTTGGGAAGAAACCTTGCGCCATTAAAAAACCACCAAAAATCATTAGAATAATGCTGATAACTCTTTTAATTTTGTAGATATTGTGAGGAGTCATTCTTGATTTTAGTTGTTTGGCAACCATGATTTTTATGATATCAACTGCGAAGTAAGTAAGGATAATACAAGCTATAAAAAGGATAATTCTATTGGTTTCCATATTTAGTTTTGGACCAAAAACAATGATGATTCCCATCCAAAAAGCTAAGACTCCAATGTTGATGAAATTCAATAGAAATCCTTTGAAAAATAAACCTAAGTAGTTGTTTTTTTGGATATTATCATCTTCAAGTTCTTCATCAAGTTGCTTTTTGTAACTCTTTTTTTCTTTTACATAAGAAATAATTCCGTAAGCCAACATAACAGCGCCACCAAAGATAAATAATCCTGGATCGTCCTTAAGTTTTTCAAGTATTTGATTGGTAGAAAAATAAGCTATTAGAATAAATATAAAATCGGCAAAAACTACTCCAAAATCAAAAACCATTGCTGCTCTAAATCCTTTTGTAATACTAGTTTCAAGAAGTACAAAAAAAACTGGACCAACAGTAAATGCAAGTAAAATTCCCCAAGGTATAGCAGATAATATATCGTTAAAAAGCAAATGATTAGTAATTAGTAATTAGTAAATAGAAATTTGAATCTTTAACAAAAATAAAAAAACTTATCACTAATCACTAATTACTTTTTACTTTAATCATTTCCTTCTTTAATCGTTCCGCCAGCAATAATTTTTTGATTGATTTGTTTTGGTTTACCGTAGATTCTAATATCACCGCCTGCACGAACTTTAGCGTCAACCAAATCGGTTGCATAAACATCAGCATCGCCACCAGCATTTGCAGTAATTATAGTTTGACTAGTTTTAAGTCTTTTAGCTTCATAAATTCCACCAGAATTGATTAAAACATCTTGATTTTTAGCAGTTCCAGAGATTGAAATAGTAGAACCATTAGCAACTCTAACCGTTAATCTATCTACATTAATTTTGATTTTAATTTGCGATCCTTCTTTTGCAATGATATCAAAAGTGGTGGATTTAAATGTAGATTCAGAAGAAATTCTTGAACCTTCATTTGCTTCTACTGCATCTATATTTTTATAATAAACCGTTGCCGAAATATTATCACCTGAAAGCATTTTTGTTAAACGCATTCTAATTTTTAACTCACCATTTTTATTAACAATTTCAACATCTTCTGAACCTGAACCGTCAAGAACTACTTTATTTTCTTTGGATGGAATTAGTAAAACTTCAATTTGATCAAAAGAAGTTACTTTATTAAAATCACCAACACTTTTTTCTGTTTGTGAAAATGCGATTGAACTAATCAATAAGAAACTATAAATTATTTTTTTCATGATGTTTTTTAATTAAAGACAACAGTAAAACAGAATTGTTACAGTAAAAGTTTAAAAAAATACTAAACAATAAACACTACAAACTGAATACTAACTCTACTCGTTCTTTCTTAAAAAAGTAAAATCTAATTGTTTTTTAACCAAATCAGCATTCTTTACTTTAACGTAAACTTCGTCGCCTAATTGTAGTAAACTCTTAGAAATTTCACCAACTAAAGCATATTGTTTTTCATCAAAGGTGTAATAATCGTCTTTAATTTCACGAATTCTACACATTCCTTCACATTTATTAGAAATAATTTCTACATAAATTCCCCATTCGGTTACACCAGAAATTACACCTAAAAACTCTTCGTCTTTGTGATCTTGCATGTATTTGATTTGCATGTACTTAATCGAATCACGTTCAGCATTTGTGGCTAAACTTTCCATATTACTTGAATGTTCGCATTTTTCTTCAAATTCTTCTGCAGAAACTGATTTTCCACCATCTAAATAATATTGAAGTAATCGATGTACCATAACATCAGGATAACGTCTAATTGGTGACGTAAAATGACTGTAATAGTCAAAAGCCAACCCATAGTGACCAATATTTTCTGTTGAGTATTTAGCTTTACTCATTGTTCTAATAGCTAAAGTGTCAATTAGATTTTGCTCTTTTTTTCCATTAACATCTTCCATCAATTTATTCAATGATTTTGATATATCTTTTTTATCACGTAAATCCATTTTGTAACCAAATTTGAAAATCAAAGCTTGCATTGCAAAAATCTTGTCTTCATTAGGTTCATCGTGAATTCTATACACAAAAGTTTTCTTTTGTTTTCCGATAAATTCTGCCACTTTTCTATTCGCTAAAAGCATGAATTCTTCTATCAAATGATTAGCATCTTTTGAAACTTTGAAATAAACACCTTCTGGTTCGCCTTTTTCATCTAAATTGAATTTTACTTCGACTTTATCAAATGAAATAGCACCTTCATTCATTCTTTTTCTACGAAGAATTTTTGCTAATTCATCTAATTTTAAAGTAGCTTCTGTAATTTCATCGGAAGCTTTGTATTCTTTTCCAGTTAATGAAATTTCAGCTGGAATTGTAGAAGATTTGGTTTCAATAATAACTTGCGCTTCTTCATAAGCAAAACGTTGGTCAGAATTAATAACCGTTCTACCAAACCATTGATTTAAAACAGTTGCTTTATTATCAATTTCGAAAATGGCTGAAAACGTATATTTTTCTTCATTCGGACGAAGTGAACAAGCAAAATTTGATAAAACTTCAGGTAACATTGGTACCACTCTATCAACTAAATAAACCGAAGTTGCTCTATTATAAGCTTCATCATCTAGAATAGTTCCTTCTTGTAAATAATGCGAAACATCGGCAATATGAATTCCGATTTCGTAATTTCCGTTTTCTAATTTTTTGAACGATAAAGCATCATCAAAATCTTTAGCATCTTTTGGATCAATGGTATAAGTCAAAGTATCGCGCATATCACGACGCTTTGAAATTTCTTCTGGATGAATAGCAGTGTCTAATTTTTGTGCAAAAACTTCGACATCGACTGGAAAATCATAAGGTAAACCATACTCAGCAAGAATCGCGTGAATTTCTGTATCGTGTTCGCCAGGTTTTCCTAAAACATTGATTACAGAACCAAATGGTGAATCGGCTTTCTTTGGCCAATCTTCAATTTTTACAACAACAACATCACCTTGTTCAGCTCCATTATATTTATCTTTTGGAATAAAAATATCGGTATACATTTTAGCATTGGCAGTAGTTACAAAAGCAAAATTCTTTTGAATATCAATAACTCCAACGAATTCTGTTTTAGCTCTTTCTAAAACTTCAATTACTTCACCTTCAGGTTTTTTACCACGACGACGGTTGTAAACATAAACCTTAACTTTGTCTTTATCTAAAGCGTGATTCAGGTTATTTGTAGGTATAAAAACATCATCTTCAAACTCGTCGCAAATAAAATATGCGGTTCTGCGAGAAGTCATATCAATAGTTCCTTCGTAGTAATCTTGTGAAACAGCTTTTACTAAATATTTTCCTGGCTCACTTTCAATAATCACTTTTTGTGCAGCTAGAATTTTTAAATCTTTAATAATTTCGTTTCTGCTTTTGGTATCGTTCAATTCAAGAACAGCACATATTTGCTTGTAATTAAATGGTTTATTTGCGTTTTGTGATAGTATTTTTAAAATCTTTTCAGAGAAAGTTTTCTCTTTTTTTCCAAATTTTTTTGGGAATTTACTCATAATCTTTTTTCTAATAAGGTTTAAAATTAGTGAATAGTAATTAGTAAATAGTAATTAGTAGAGAGATTTATCGAAAATATAACTTTTGTATCTTTATAAAAAAATAGAAATGTCTGAATTTATAACAGTTGCTACATTTAATTTTGCTCACGAAATCATAGTTTTAAAATCTATTTTAGACCATGAAGAAATTCCGTATTTATTTCAAAATGAAAATTTAATAGCTGTAGATCCATTAGCAAGTTATGCTTACGGCGGAATTGATTTAAAAGTACATCCAAACGATGTAGAAAGAGTAAAAGAGATTTTAAATAACTTAAATACCAATTTAGAAATAGTATAGTCTATTTTCTATATTTTATTTTATTTTCTCTAAAATTTGAAAGTTTTCAACATCTATTAAAAACAACAAAAAGAAAATTTAAATTTAAATTAATTTATGATGGTTATTATAGCGTGTTAATTTGTACAATAACTTTAATTTTTAAAAGTTGATTTTCAAGTTATACTTTTTTATACCGATTTATCAACATAGTTTTAAGAAAATAAATCATTCATTTTGAAGTAATTTTTAGATTTCATTAACAGTTGTTAACAAGTAAAAAAGCAAACATTTTGTAGATAACTTTGATTGTTAATTTCTGTTGAAAAAGTACTTTTTTATATTGATAACTTTTATAAAAATTCACGAAACTAAATTTGGATTTTTAATACCAATTTTTGATTACAATTAATTTACATACAACCAAGAAAAACTTCTAATTTTCTATTCAAAGTTGTTAACAATTGATGTTAACTTAACGTTAACTGATTATCAACGAATTACAAAACGCTATTAACAATGTAAAATTTTAACATTTGAATTAAATAAAATGTAATGATTTACAGCTACTTATAAATATATCTTATTAATAATATTTCCTTAATGTAAGCAAATCAGCCAGTTATATTTTTATAAAAATGAAATGGAAATACAAATAAGATTAACTAAATTTGTTTCCACAACTACAACATAAATTATTATGAAAATCTCTATCGGAAACGATCACGCAGGACCAGATTATAAAAAAGCAATTGTTCATTATTTAACATCAAAAGGACACGAAATTTTAAACCACGGAACCGATACTTTTGATAGTGTAGATTATCCAGATTTTGGTCATCCTGTTGCTACCGATGTTGAATCAGGAAAAGCCGATTTAGGAATAGTAATTTGCGGAAGCGGTAACGGAATCGCAATGACTGCCAACAAACATCAAGGAATTAGAGCAGCTCTTTGTTGGACCAAAGAAATTTCGGCGCTTGCGCGCCAACACAATGATGCAAATGTGGTAAGTATTCCGGCGCGATTTACTTCGATTCAACAAGCGATTGAAATTGTAGATACTTTTTTGAATACTGATTTTGAAGGAGGAAGACACGCTACAAGAGTTGATAAAATTAGTTGTTCTTAAATGAATAAAATTGAAAAATTAACTGATGAACAATTAATTAGTTTATTCCAAAATCAGAATATTGATAAGGAATTAAAAAAATCAATAATAACTGAAATTGACAGAAGAGATTTAGAGAAAATAACTTCTGTTAATAAAGAAATTGATTTTGAAACTAAAATTTCAATAATGTTTACAAGTTATTTTTCTTTTAAAAAACATTTAGAAAAATCATCACAATTATTAAGTCAAGGAAATAAAAAAGCATACAAACAATATTGGAGATTTTTTATTTTTGGAATTCTATTTTACACGATAATGCTACTCATTGCAGCAAAGTATTTTATAAAACATTGAAAGATAATTTAATTCATATAAATCAAACCATTTCTAACTCTAAAAAAGTTGCTTTTTTAACTTTTTTGGTTGCCTCTATTTTGTTGCTAATATTTTATTTCACAGAGTTTAACGGAATGATTTATTTTAGTTTACTCTTTATTGTTGCGGCATTTTTTGTTAATACTTATCAGTTTGTTACATTATTTTTTCAATTAAAACAAAAACAAATAACAAATCAAATTCTTCTAACTCTTGGAATTATGTTATTAAACATTCCTATAGGATATCTATATGTAGAAATTGGTTTAAAAATATATTCACATTCCAATCCAAATTTATAAATTTTATTGATGACTAATATTCAATTCATTCAAAGCCAAGTAAACACAACTCCTAAAAATATTGAAGCAACTTTAAAATTGCTTTCAGAAGATTGTACTATTCCGTTTATTTCTCGATACCGAAAAGACCAAACCGGAAATCTTGATGAGGTTCAAGTGGAAAATATTGCCAAACTTTCTAAGCAATACGACGAAATTGTAAAGCGAAAAGAAAGCATCTTAAAAACGATTGAAGAACAAGGACAACTTTCACCTGAATTAAAATCTAAAATTGAAAAATCTTTTGACTTACAAGAAGTTGAAGATTTGTATTTGCCTTATAAAAAGAAGAAAAAAACACGTGCCGACGT
>CANGUP010000053.1 GCA_947457105.1 Flavobacteriaceae bacterium | reverse complement strand
TTTCCAATGTAGTTGTACAAATATGCCATGTGATGACTTGGTTCGTTTCCGTGTGCGTATTGCCCAATTAATCCTGTTACGTCAACTTGCTCTCTTCCTGTAGTTTTACTTTCGCTGTTGAACATTTCGTCAAGTTTGGCTTCAAATTTATCGTTTCCTCCATACGCTTCAATCATTCCCGGAATATCTTGTGGTACAAAAAAAGAATATTGCCAAGAATTTCCTTCTGTAAAATTGTTATTGATTTCTCTCGGGTCGAAGGGTTTGTCCCAACCACCATTTTTCTTTGGTCGCATGAAACCCGTATTCCAATCGAAAATGTTCTTCCAACTTTGAGAACGTTTCATGAAATATTCATAGTCTTCTTTTTTGTTTAAAATTTGAGCCATTTGGGCAATACACCAATCGTCGTAAGCATATTCTAAGGTTTTAGAAACGCTTTCGTGCTCGTCATCCATCGAAATAAAACCTTGTCTTTTGTAGGCATCCAATCCTAAATGATCTAACATCGCTGAATGTTTTGCTGCTGCAAATGCTTTTTCGTAGTCAAAACCGGTAATTCCTTTTGCCATTGCATCAGCCATAACCGAAACCGAATGATAACCAATCATACAATCAGTTTCATTAGACGCTAATTCCCAAACAGGCAATCTTCCGCCTTGTTCGTATTGTTTTAGAAAGGTATTTATGAAATCGGCAGTGCGTTTCTTTTCGATTAAAGTATACAATGGATGTGCTGCTCGAAAAGTATCCCAAAGTGAGAATACCGAATAATAATCGAAACCTTCGCCATCATGTACTTTATTGTCTCTGCCGCGATATTTCCCATCAATATCTTGCGCAATATTTGGTTGAACCATTGTGTGATATAAAGCGGTGTAGAAAATCGCTAATTTATCTTTATCTGTTTCTGTAATCTCAATTTTGGATAATTGTTTGTCCCAAAGTTGTTCGGCTTCTTGTTTAACTTTATTGAAATCCCAACCTTTAATTTCTGTCATATTCAATTTTGCTCCTTCATAACTTGTTGGTGAAAGCGAAACTTTTACTGAAATTTTTTCTCCTTTCTTTACTTTTTTGGAAAAACTTACAGCAACTTGAGTTCCTGAAATAAAATTTTTATTATCAAAATCATCAATAATTTGATCTGATTTAAAATTACTAACTTTCATGGGAACATTGAATTCAATTTGAGCATAAACGTATTGGTCTTTTGCCCAAGCCTCACTTCTTCTTAGGATTTGTATTGTTTTTTTGTCAATAATTTTTATATCTCCATATAGCAATTTATCTCTATGGTTTAAATCTAGAATTATATTAGCTAATCCTGCTTTATTAAAGGTATATTCATGAAATCCAACTCGTGTCGAAGCCGTTAAACGAACATCGATATTATGTTTGTCTAACTTAACAGAATAGAAACCTGAGGTTGCTTTTTCATTTTGATGAGAAAATGTAGAACTATATTCTTTTGGATTAAAAATTGGTTCACCCATTGTTGGCATTAACATAATATCTCCATAATCGCTGCAACCTGTTCCGTTTAGATGCGTGTGTGAAAAACCAAAAATCACTGAATCATCATAGTGATATCCTGAACAGCCATCCCAACTTCCATCAATTCTAGTGTCTGGAGAAAGTTGCACCATACCAAAAGGTACCGTTGCTCCAGGATAAGTATGTCCATGACCACCAGTTCCAATCATAGGATTGACGTATTTATGAAAATTTTGTCCGAATGAAACTATTGAGGTAAATAGAATTATAATTGAAAGGAAATTTCTCATTGTAGTTTTGTTTGTCTTTCAAAGATAAAAAAAACGCATCCAAATTAATGAATGCGTTTTAAATTATTTTAAAAAGTAAGTAAATTACTTCACAGAAGCTTTTAAATATTCTCTGTTCATTCTAGCGATATTCTCAAGAGAAATTCCTTTTGGACATTCTACTTCACATGCTCCAGTATTGGTACAATTTCCGAAACCTTCTTCGTCCATTTGACGCACCATATTTAAAACACGATTTGTAGCTTCAACTTTTCCTTGAGGTAATAATGCATATTGAGAAACTTTTGCTCCAACGAATAGCATTGCCGAACCGTTTTTACAAGTTGCTACACATGCTCCACAACCAATACAAGCTGCCGCCATAAAAGCTTTATCTGCATCGTCTTTTGCAATAGGAGTTGCATTTGCATCAATTGTGTTTCCAGAAGTATTTACAGATACGAAACCTCCAGCTTGTTGAATTCTGTCGAAAGCACTTCTATCTACAACTAAATCTTTGATTACAGGAAATGCTCTACTTCTCCATGGTTCAACAAATATGGTATCGCCATCTTTGAACATTCTCATGTGTAATTGACAAGTTGTTATTCCTGTATCTGGACCGTGTGCTCGACCGTTGATATATAAAGAACACATTCCGCAAATTCCTTCACGACAATCGTGATCGAATGCAATTGGTTCAATTTTATCATTGATTAATTGCTCATTCAATTGGTCTAACATTTCCAAAAACGAACTTGCTGTAGAAACATCATTCAATTTATATGTTTCTAAATTTCCTTTTGCTTTGGAGTTTTTCTGACGCCAAATTTTTAAGGTAATATTTATATTTTTTGCTGCGCTCATAACTCTATTATTTGTAATTTCTTGCGGCTATTTTAATAAACTCGTATTTCAATTCTTCTTTGTGAAGCTCTTCTTTAGTGATATCATCACCTTTGTATTCCCAAGCTCCAACAAATGAGAAATTTTCATCATCACGAAGTGTTTCTCCTTCTGCATCTTGATATTCTTCACGGAAGTGACCTCCACAAGATTCGTTTCTTTGTAAAGCATCCATTGCCATCAATTGACCTAAATCAATAAAATCGGCTACACGTAATGCTTTTTCTAATTGTGGATTTAATTCATCGGCATTTCCAGGAACATTTACGTCTCTGTAGAATTCTTCTTTTAAAGCAGCGATTTCAGCGATTGCCTCTTTCAAGCCTGCTTCATTTCTACCCATACCAACTTTATTCCACATAATTAATCCTAAACGTTTGTGGAAATGATCTACCGATTTAGAACCTTTGTTATTTAAGAATTTATCAATAGCATCTTTAACTCTATTTTCAGCTTCAGCGAATTCTGGTAAATCTGTCGATATTTTACCTGTTCTAATTTCGTCTGCTAAATAGTTAGAAACTGTATAAGGAAGAACAAAATAACCATCAGCTAAACCTTGCATTAAAGCAGAAGCTCCAAGTCTGTTAGCACCGTGGTCAGAGAAGTTTGCTTCTCCAGCAACGAAACAACCAGGAATTGTAGATTGTAGGTTATAATCTACCCAAACTCCACCCATTGTGTAGTGAACTGCTGGATAAATCTTCATCGGAGTTTCATATGGATTTTCATCCGTAATTTTTTGGTACATTGTAAACAAGTTACCATATTTCTCTTCCAACCAAGCTTTACCTAATTTAGTAACTTCTTCGGCACTTGGATTGTGATTTCCTTGAGCATAAGCCGCTTGTTTTCCTTTATTTTGAATTTCTGTAGAGAAATCTAAGTAAACTCCTTCGTTAGTATCATTTGCTTCAATTCCGTGTCCTGCATCACATCTTTCTTTAGCTGCTCTTGAAGCAACGTCACGTGGTACAAGATTTCCAAAAGCTGGATATCTTCTTTCTAAGAAATAATCTCTATCTTCTTCTGCTAATTGTGTTGGTTTTAATTTTCCTGCACGAATTGCTTCAGCATCTTCTTTCTTCTTTGGAACCCAAATACGACCTGAATTACGCAATGATTCAGACATCAAAGTTAATTTAGCTTGATTGGTTCCGTGTACTGGAATACATGTTGGGTGAATTTGTACAAAACAAGGATTAGCAAATAACGCTCCTTGTTTGTGAATTTTCCAACCAGCAGTAACGTTACTTCCCATTGCATTTGTAGAAAGAAAATAAACATTTCCATAACCTCCAGATGCAATAACAACTGCATGAGCTGAATGTCTTTCCAATTCTCCAGTAACTAAATTTCTTGCAATAATTCCACGAGCTTTTCCGTCTACTTTCACTAAATCTAACATTTCGTGACGGTTAAACATTTTTACACGTCCAAGTCCAATTTGTCTTGATAAAGCAGAGTATGCTCCTAATAATAATTGTTGTCCAGTTTGTCCGGCAGCATAAAAAGTTCTTTGAACTTGAGTACCACCAAACGAACGATTATCTAACAATCCACCATAATCTCTAGCAAAAGGAACACCTTGAGCCACACATTGGTCGATAATATTTCCTGAAACTTCTGCTAAACGGTGAACGTTTGCTTCACGTGCTCTATAATCACCACCTTTGATTGTATCATAGAATAATCTAAAAATACTATCTCCGTCATTTTGGTAATTTTTAGCAGCGTTTATTCCTCCTTGAGCAGCAATTGAGTGCGCGCGACGAGGTGAATCTTGAAAACAAAAAGCTTTAACATTATAACCCATTTCACCAAGTGAAGCGGCAGCCGAAGCTCCTGCTAAACCAGTTCCTACAACAATAATGTCAATTTTTGGTCTATTATTTGGGGCAACTAATTTTAAATGATCTTTATAATCCGTCCATTTTTGTGAAATATGCCCTTCTGGTATTTTAGAATCTAACTTCATAATAATATGGTGTGTTGTACTGAAACAAGTTCAGCATAAAATTATTTTAAGAAAAAGTGAATGTAAACTGGAATAATTGCAAACAACAATGGAACAACAATTGCAAAAGCAGTTCCGAAAAACTTGATTTTAGGAGTCCAATTTGGATTATTAAGTCCTAAAGATTGGAAAGCGCTTTGAAAACCATGTAACAAGTGGAAAGCTAAAACAACCATTGCAATTACATAAAGAATTGTTGCAATTAAACCGTATTTTGCATCTTTAAAAAATGCTACTGTAATTTTGTGAAGATCCTTATAACCTTCTCCAACTTTTACTTTTGCTTGAGTATTGTAAAATTCTGTTCTGTTTTCAATGTAAGTTTGAAGACCAGATTTTGTCGCCTCATCATAAGATTTCGCAACTTGTTGCACAGGCAAGTATCCCTCATTAGTTGTTAAGTATAGGTCTTGTTTTTGTCCCATTGCTTCAACAGTAATGGTTTGCAAAGGCATGTTTTTATCAAAATGCATTTTCGCCCAAAAATTAACCATGTGTGTAATAATAAAAACCAAAATCAAAGTTCCTAAAACAGCCATGTTTCTTGATGAAAAAGAACTATTTGCACTCGAATTTGTCTTTGCATAACCAACTGGTCTTGCTTTAACATTTTGATAGGTTAACATAAAACCATCAACTGCATGAAATAAAATTGAAATGTAGGTTACATAAGAAAGTAACTTAACTGCTGGATTTGAAGTCATAAATAACGCATACTGATTGAAGTGTAATGCGTCGCTAAAAATCAGTTGTAGATTTCCAGCTAAATGTCCCGCCAAAAACAAGCATAAAAATAAACCCGTAAGAGCCATCCAGTATTTCTTTGCGATAGATGACTTTAAAAGTGCAGATTTTGCCATAAGATTGTATAATTTATTTTAAAAAATCAAACAAAAATACAGCTATTTGATATTAACTACAACCTTTTCGTCGTAATTTATAATCAATTTAAAGTGAGTTTAACACTTGTTGATTTTCAAAGTGTTATATGGACAAAAAAGAGGTTTTTTCTTAAACAAAACTACTTTGTGTAAGACGGAATCAATCCTCTTAATCCCATATCAACGACATTTTCACCTTGAGATGGATCAAATTTTCCGTTACCATTAGTATCAATCCATTCAAAACTTTTGTTGGTAGATAATGAAACTGTTATTACAACATTCTTCTTTTCTAATCCTGTAATTTCTAATGGAGAATTAAATTTTCCTGTAACAACACATGATGTTAATGGAATAGATGATGTTGCAGCAATTGGATTTGGAACAGTCGTTGCTCCTGCAGGCGCTTGACCAGAAGCAGAATAAGGAAGATCATTTAAAGCAAAAGCCCAATATCCTTGAGGTTTATTGGCATCAACTTGAAAAAAAGTATTACCAATGCTATGAGTTCCTATATAGGTATTGAATCCTACAAAACTTTCTAAAGTTCCATCATACTCAAGACTCGAACCTGGTTTATGAATTTTTATTTGGTAATTCTGATAGGATAACGAAACTCTCAACCATTCATAACTTCCAATTGCTAAATCTTTAAGAGGGATTTCTAAAAAAGCTTCTCCTTCAGCTACAATTTTAGCCTTACTAAAATCTATCGCATTAGCACCTCCAATAGTTGTTTCGTGTCCATGATAAACAATACTACCATCGCCTAATTGCGTGTAAGCATCTTTAGCAAATTCAATATAATGTGAAGAAATTTTGTTAAAAACAGGTGACTGCGCACCATTACCAAAAGGAAGAAATGAAGGCTGACCTAAATTATTCAATCGAGCTTGATTTGGATCAAACTTAAATTTAATAATCAACATAGGTTCTACCTGATTATCATCTAAATCTTCACAAGAAAAGAAAGAAATACTTATGGTTAAAATTGTTAGTAATAAAATTATTTTTTTCATACTTTAAGTTTTGGTTTTAAAATCATTTTCAAACAAATTTAAAACCTATTAATGTTAAACGAATTTAATACGTTTTTGTTACATCTTCATCAATAACGAGAATAAAATCAGCTTTATTGTAATTTTCTTTTTCAAGTTTTGATATATCTTTTTGTTCAACCGAAGATATTGTCACAATTTCTATGGTCGGATTGTAAGTTTTTAAATACCAATTAATTCCATCAAAATTATCAGAATGAAAAGTTCCGTTATAATGAATAAAAACACTATTGGCTTTCAAATTTTTATTTATAAAATAAGCCATTGTTGCATCTTTACTAGCTTGAGCTTTTGGCATATTTGGACTTGTATGGTCACCCATCATTTTCATCATTTCAACATAACCAGGCAGCGAAGCATCATACGGAATTGGTTGTGGTGCAATCCAAGTCTTTTCTTCAGACTTAAGAGTTTCTAAAGCTTCAAAACCTTTTTTAGAAACCATTGAAGCATAACGTCTAGGAATATTTGTAGCTATAAAATCAAAATTATTATCTTTTGCAAAATCAACCAAAGGTTTATAGTCTGTAGGATAATTTTTCCATAGACGTGCTGTAGAATCTAACTTTTTTTGGTCGATTTCTCCTTTTAAATATTGATTTAATTGTGTTTGATTATCGGCTTCTATCATTTCTGCACCAAGAACCAAGGGTGTTTTTGCCGCAACATCTTTAGTCAATTCAAGTTGCAACCAATGTGAAACAGAATTATTATGATATTCTCCAAAAAGAACAACTTGTGTTTTTAAAGATGCTTTTAGCAATTTATCATAAGAGACTTTCTTTCCATTTTTATCAAATAATTGAAACGCTTTTTTGTCTTGTGCTTGAAGAACATTTGCAAAAAGAAGGAGTAGTGACAAAAATTTAGTTCTCATTGTGAAATTTTTTATAAAAATATAGATTTTAATCTGAGTTGAAAAGTATTTGGATATTTTTGTTGAAACTTTTACAAATGCCAGTTTTAAAATCGAACGATGCTTTTCTTGATTATTTATCTCAATTTATTGATATAAACGAAGATTCAATGCAAGAATTGATTGTGAAAGCCAGAGAAAAATTTAAAGTCTTACTTCTTAAGAAAAATGAATTCTTTGTAAAAGAAAATGAGATTTGCCAGCATTTTTGTTTCGTAGAAAGTGGAATTTTACAACATTCTATAGAAGTTTTAGGCGAAGAAAAAACCACTTATTTAGCTTTAAGAAATTCGGTTACCTCGTCGTTAAGCAGTTTTTTATTTGGCAAACCTTCAAGAAAAAGTATCAAAGCCATTGCCGATTGTAAATTGTGGATTGTAGATTTAAAAACTTTCAAAGATTTAATTAAAAACAATAAAGCATTTCATCAATATTATTACAATGTCATCGAAAAACAAATTTGTTTAATTGATGATTATCGAATTGATTTACTGACATTAACTCCAGAAGAACGTTACAAAAAATTATTAGCTACCGAACCCAAATTACTGCAAGAAGTTCCGTTGCACTATTTATCCTCTTTCTTAGGAATTTCATCTCGCCATATGAGTCGTATACGTAAAAATATTTTATAATTTTTTTTGGGACACAGATTTAAGAAATTATAAAATATTTTTAAAATTTCTTAAATCTGCGTTCCTAACTTTTCTTTTGTTCTTGTAGAATAAAAATAATGCCATTTGGCTACATCTTGAACTCAATTATTCCCTAATTTTGCGTATAATAAAGCTATTCACTAATTACTAAATAAAATGAAATACCATCAAATAGACCGTGATTTGTTTATTAAAAACAGAGCAAAATTCACGGCACAAATGAAACCTAATAGCGTTGCCGTTTTTAATTCGAACGATATTTACCCAGTTTCTGCCGATTCTACTTTGCCTTTTGCACAACACCGCGATATTTTTTATTTATCTGGCGTTGACCAAGAAGAAAGTATTTTGTTGCTTTTTCCTGACGCTCCTTATGAACATTTGAGTGAAATTTTATTCTTAAAAGAAACTAACGAACACATCGCAATTTGGGAAGGCGAAAAGCTTACTAAGGAAAGAGCTTTTAAAGTTGCCGGAATTAAAACCGTGATTTGGTTACAAGATTTTCATAAAACTTTGAAAGAAGTTATGACTTATGCCGAAACCATTTACATCAACACCAACGAACATTATCGTGCAACTATCGAAACGGAAACTCGTGAAGCGCGTTTTATCAAATGGTGGAAAGAAAATTATCCAGCACATAAAGTAGAGAAATCGAATCCTATTTTGCAACGTTTGCGTTCAGTGAAAGAAAGTGAAGAATTGGATTTGATTCAAGAAGCATGTAATATTACTGAAAAAGGTTTTAGAAGAGTTTTGAATTTCGTAAAACCAAACGTAATGGAATATGAAATCGAAGCCGAATTTGCGCATGAGTTTCTAAGAAATCGTTCTAAAGGATTTGCATACACACCAATTATTGCTTCGGGAAATAATGCTAATGTATTGCATTATATTGAAAACAACCAACAATGTAACGCAGGTGATTTGATTTTGCTTGATGTTGGCGCAGAATATGCCAATTATTCAAGTGATATGACGCGAATGGTTCCGGTTTCGGGACGTTTTTCTGATAGACAAAAAGAAGTTTATAACGCGGTTTTACGTGTGAAAAATGAAGCAACAAAAATGTTGATTCCTGGAACTTTATGGAAACAATATCATGTAGAAGTTGGTAAAATCATGACTTCAGAACTTTTAGGTTTAGGATTAATTGACAAAGCCGATGTTCAAAATGAAAATCCAGATTGGCCAGCGTACAAAAAATATTTCATGCACGGAACGTCTCACCACATGGGATTAGACACGCACGATTACGGATTATTACACGAACCAATGCAAGCCAATATGGTATTCACAGTTGAACCAGGAATTTATATTCCAGCTGAAGGTTTCGGAATTCGTATTGAAGACGATATGGTGATTCAAGAAAAAGGCGAAGCGTTCAATTTGATGAGAAATATTCCTATTGAGGTGGATGAGATTGAGAGTTTGATGAATAGTTAGTTTTTAGTCTCAGTCTCAGTTATCAGTTAAAGCGGTTTGCGAGAGTGAATCGTTTTTTTTGTGTTCCTAGTTGTCATTCCGTAGGAATCTCACTCGTGATTTACTTTATGTGATTTCTCCTTCGTCGAAATGACAAAATAATTGCAAATTAAACTTTTCATTACAATTGAATGTAAGTGTAAAAAAATCTATTTTTACACCCATGAAAACCACGATATTCAAAAACACCAAAATCACTTACACCGACCAAGGAAAAGGTACGGCCGTAGTTTTATTACATGGTTTTTATGAAAATAAAGAAATGTGGAATGCTTTTGTGCCAGAGTTTTCAAAGAAACATCGTGTTATTGCTATTGATTTATTAGGTCACGGACAAACAGAATGCTTAGGTTACGTGCATTCTATGGAAGATCAAGCCGATATGGTGCACCACGTTTTGCAAGAATTGAAAATTAGAAAAGCGATTTTGGTTGGTCATTCTATGGGCGGTTATATTGCTTTGGCTTTCGCCGAATTGTATCCAGATGCTATGAAAGGTTTGGTGCTTTTAAACTCGACTTCAAGAGCTGATAGCGACGAACGAAAAGCCAATCGTGATCGAGCGATTATTGCTGTAAAAAAGAATTATGTGGCTTGCATCCGAATGAGTGTTGCCAATTTATTCAGTGAGAAAAATCGTGAAATTCTGTTAGATGAAATTGAATATGTAAAGTTGGAAGCTTTAAAAACGCCTCTTCAAGGAATTGTTGCTTGTCAAGAAGGTATGAAAATTAGAAAAGACAGAGAAGTGATTTTGCATTTTGCCAATTATCCAATGCTGTTGATTTTAGGAAAAGAAGATCCTGTTTTAAATTATGATGAAAACGTTGATCAAATTGAAGGAACCAACGTAAAACTGCACACGTTTCCAGACGGACACATGAGCCATATTGAAAATAAGGAAGAATTGTTGGTGGTTTTGGGTGAGTATTTTAAAAAGGTTTAATTTTTTAAAACGCAAAGACGCAAGGGAAAATCTCAAAGTTCGCAAAGTTTTTCATAAATCAATATTAAAAAAACCTTGCGAACTTTGCGAAAAACTTAGCGCCTTTACGGTTAAAATTTTTCTTCAAAAGCCAAATCAAAACTCAAAATTTCATTTAATAAAACCACAATTTCTTCAATATAACTTTCCATTATTTCTGGTGAAATTACTTCAAATGTTTCTTTTCCCTCTTTAAATCCGAAAGGTAAAAATCCATTTTTTAAGTTTTTGAAAGAAATAATTCCGGCTTCAATTTCTAATCCTTTGGCATCTGGTTCGTACATAAATGCGTAAGCAAGAATTTGGATGATTTTATCGTTTTTAATGTCTTCTGTTAAGCCATTCCACGATTTTAAGGTGACACTTGGTTTGGTAACATTTCCGGTTTTATAATCGATGATTCTGATTTTACTGTTTTCTCCTTTTTTTCTTCGGATTTCGATTCTGTCTACATTTCCGCCAATTTTTACAGGAAAAGGTAATTTCGGATGTTCTAAAACACGTTCTAGATGTTGTTCTAAAGCAATAATCTGAATTTCATCGCCGTTTTGAATGGCTTCCAATTCTAATTTCAAAAAATTCAATACGTTTCGTTTGGCAACTTCAAAAGCTAAAAGGTTTCTTCCTTTTTTGATTTCGCCTTCTTTGTAAACCAATTTGAACTGTTTCAACACTTCATCATCGATGTTTTTGATACAAACTTTAATGTCATTTTCAATTAAAATCTTACCAATAAAGGGTTTGTACAATTCTTCTAAAGTTCCGTGAATGATTGTTCCAAGTGTATTTACTGCTATATTTTCTTCTACTTCATCGGTTTCAGAAATACGCAATACTCTTTGAAAATAAAACTGAATCGGATTTCGAATATAGGTTGTCAATGCTGAAGGAGAAAATCCTTTTTCTGCAATTTCCTTCAATCGCAACAACACTTTTTCCGATTTTGGAATGACTAATGGTTGATGTGCTATTTCAGGAACATCGGCATTGTAAGTTTGAAATGTCAAGTTGTGATTTGGTTGTTTTTCGACTTCCAATTGTGTGATAAAACGACTTCGTTCTCCGGCATCCAAACCTTCACTATCAGAATTATATAACAAATAAACGTTTTTAGCGCGTTGTAATAAATGATAGAAATGGTAAGTATAAATGGCGTCTTTTTCTTTGAAAGTTGGTAAACCATATTCCTTTTTAACATCATAAGGAATAAAAGAATTCATGCTTTTTCCTGCAGGAAATTTACCTTCGTTTACTGATGTGATTATTACGGTTTCGAAATCGAGTACACGACTTTCTAAAACTCCCATTATCTGTAATCCATTCAAAGGTTCTCCTTCAAATGACACTTCAGCAAAATCAATTACTTGTTTGTAAATGGCATAAAGTGTTTCAACAGAATCAATATTTGAATTTGATGAAAAATACGAAATCATTTTGTTTATGACTTTAAAAATCGAGTAAACAAAAGCATTTGTAATCTTTTCTTCTTCATTATCAGAACTTAAATTAGATTTTATTTTAAGTAATATTTGACTCAAATTCTCCAAAATAGCTACTGGCGAAGTGTCCCATTTTTGAAAAATTAATTTAAATAATTCATTCTGATTTTCTTGTAATTCTAGAATTCGTTTGTGAACTATGAAAGTATAATTATTCTGATTAATTCGGTTTACTAATTCTTTAGCATTGATGTAAGATTCGATCAACGGATGTGTTAGGATATCCAAAACATCTTTGTAATAAAACACATAACTCGATGCGTTTCTCGAAATTGCGTTAGTATGTGCTTTAAATAGTTTGGCAATCAACAACTGAGCAGGATTATTTTTACTCGAATAACCCATTGTAATATTTAAAGCATCAACATTGGATGGAAGCGAATATAAAATTGGAACCAAAAGTGATTCTTCACCAAGAACTACGGCAACATTTTGAAGTTTACCTTCGTTTTCATTACTTTGTTTTTCGATAATTTCTCCAACTATTTTTGCTTGACCAATAGCTTTTGGCGTACCAATAACTTGAATGTTCTTTTCTTGCTTAAAATCACTTGTAATCCATTCATACGGATTGGTTTTATAATAGGGCCAAGACGATTTGAATCTACGCTGAAAAAGCCCTGTATCGTGAAATGGATCGTTTAAAAAGGTTTCATCAATATCCCAATAGATTTTGGCTTTATCTATTGCTAATAGATGTTGGATGATTTTTTCTTCGGCGTGGTTTAGAGCATTGAATCCAGCGAAAAGGAATTTTTTATCTTTTGTAGTTTCTGAAAAATGGTGAAGATTATCTACAGCTTCTCTGTAAATTAAACCTTGATATCCAATGCCTTTATGTAATAAATAATTATAAAGCGAATGATAATATAATGGAAGTTTTTTCCAGAAAATTAAATATTTATCAATTAAGTCGGTACGTTTGTCAATGTCGACTGCCCAATGTTCTACTTCTTTTATGTTTTCTAGATATTTTAAAATCTTATCAGGTTCAAGAAGATATCTATCTATTTCATTAAAATCTTGAAGTAAGGTTTTAGCCCAATTAGCAAAAGTTTCAAAAGATTCTTTGTCTTTTTCTGTTATTGAAATATAGACATTATAAAACTCGAATAACAATTCGACGCTATCAATAGAACGAATTCCAGCAATGTCTTGAACAAAGTCTTCAATACTTATAATTTCTGGAGAAAATATGGTTTGAGTCGTTTCTTTTTTCAGTTCATCAATAAGAAAAACTTTAGCTCTCCTGTTAGGCAGAATGACTATTAAATCTGAAAAATTATCAGAATAGTTGGCAACAATTATCTTGGAAAGTTTATTTAAAAATGAGTTATTATTCATTTTATAAATATAAAAAAACGCCCCGATAAATCGAGGCGTTTCTTGAAAATATTTTGGAAGAAATTATTTTACTAATTTCACTTCAACTCTTCTGTTGTTAGCTTTACCAGCTTTAGTTTTGTTAGAATCAATTGGCATTGACTCACCGAAACCTTTAGATGATAATCTTGAAGCAGCGATACCTTTTTCGATTAAGTAATTTTTAACTGCTGCAGCTCTGTTTTCAGACAAAGTTAAGTTAGCAGCATCTTTACCATCAGAATCAGTGTGTCCTTCGATTGAGAAGTTAGCACTTGGGTATTCTTTCAAGATAGCAGTAATAGATTCTAATACTGGGTAAGTTCTTTGTTGGAAAGTAGCTTTATTAGAATCAAATAAGATAGTTTTAGCATAATCATTTAATCTTTTGATAGCTTCGTCAGAAACTTCAGGACAACCTTGATTAGCTACAGTACCAGCAAGATCTGGACATTTGTCATCTTTATCTAAAACTTTGTCACCATCTCTATCTGGCCAAGGACAACCTTTGTTTTCTTTAGGACCTTTAACGTCTTTACAAGCGTCATCTTTATCAGCAATACCGTCACCATCAGCATCTGGACAGCCGTTTAATGTTTTTAAACCAGGTACATCAACACAAGCGTCATCTTTATCTTGAACACCATCACCGTCAGTATCAGGACAACCATTGAAATCAGCTAAACCAGGAACTTCTGGACATGAATCTTTAGAATCTTCGATTCCGTCTCCATCTGTATCAGGACAACCTTTGAATTCTTTTAAACCAGCAACTTCTGGACAAGCATCATCTTTATCATACAATCCGTCTCCGTCTGAATCTTTAGCACCAAATTTGAAAGTTAAACCTGCAAAATGTTGTAAATGAGTTGGAACGTCAAATGATGGATTTCTTGAATCATCAAATGAATGTTTGTAAGTAGAACTCAATGATAAACCAACTTGCTCAGTAAACCAGAAAGTTAAACCTAAACCTCCGTTGATTGTACCTGCAGATGCATCACCTAACCAAGTGTAACCTCCACCAACATGAACAGATGGGTCAATTCTTTTTGATTTGATTGAGTTCATAAAGCTGTATTTAACAACTCCATCAACACTATAATACATTAAATCACCAGGATTAACTACAGTGTAATCATTAGTGTTTGTTGTTGGATCGTAAGTTCTTTCACCTACAAGTCTTGTAATCTTGTTTACAGATCCAGTTACTCCAAAAGAGAAATTATCTCCTACATATCTTGACACACCAATTGTAGAAACTGTTGGTAAAATACTCCAGTATCTTTTTGCGTCAAAGTATTGAGAAAATTGGTCTTCTATTTTAGAAGCCGCGCTTACTCTTGCTCCGTCTACTGCGTTTGTTCCAAACGAAATAGCCCATTTGTTGTTACTATCTTGTGCTTGAGAACTTAATCCTAAAAGCATCAATAAAGCAAATAATTTGTTAAGATGTTTCATACTTAATTTTGTTAGATTATATACATATAATGTTACAAAAGTAATGCGATAAAATGAATTATCAAAATGAAAAACTTAAAATGTGGGAATTATGAAAAAATTCTACAAATTTATGCAATTAAACAAGTTAGTTAAATTACGCTTAAACTCTTCGCAACTTCTGTAAAAGCTTGTATTGCTTTATCTAAATGTTCTTTAGTATGAGCTGCAGAAAGTTGCACTCTAATCCTTGCTTTATCTTTTGGAACTACAGGATAAAAGAAACCAATGACATAAATTCCTTTCTTCAAAAGTTCATCTGCCATTATTTGGGAAAGCTTTGCATCATATAGCATAACAGGTACAATTGCAGAATCGCCGTCAATAAAATCAATTCCTGCTTTTCTCAAACCTTCTTTGAAATAATTCGTGTTCCATTCTAATTTATCTCTTAAAGTGTTGTCTTTTTCTAAAAGCTCGAACACTTTAATAGATGCTCCAACAATTGCTGGCGCCAATGAATTTGAAAACAAATACGGACGAGATCGCTGACGTAAAATTTCAATAACTTCTTTTTTGGCTGTAGTATATCCACCCATTGCGCCACCAAGCGCTTTTCCTAATGTTCCTGTGATGATATCAACTCTTCCCATTACACCTTTAGCTTCAAGCGTTCCTTTTCCGGTTGCACCAATGAAACCTGCTGCATGGCATTCGTCAACCATTACTAGAGCATCATATTTATCGGCTAAATCGCAGATTTTATCTAATGGAGCTACTAATCCGTCCATTGAGAAAACTCCGTCAGTTACAATTAGTTTGAAACGATGTCCGGCTTCAGTTGCTTTTATTAGTTGTTGTTCTAAATCTTCCATATTGGAATTTTCATAACGGTAACGTGCTGCTTTACACAAACGAACACCATCAATAATAGAAGCGTGATTTAAAGAATCTGAAATAATGCAATCTTCTTCACCTAATAACGGTTCGAAAACACCACCATTGGCGTCAAATGCTGCTGCATATAATATAGTGTCTTCAGTTCCGTAGAAATTGGCAATTTTTTGTTCTAATGTTTTATGAATATCTTGAGTTCCACAAATGAAACGCACAGACGACATTCCGAAGCCATGAGAATCTAAGGTATCTTTTGCAGCTTGAACCACTTCTGGATGTGATGATAATCCTAAATAGTTGTTGGCACAAAAATTTAAAACCGTTTCACCGTTAACTGTAATTTCGGCTCCTTGTGGAGAGGTTATAATTCTTTCTTTTTTGAAAATACCATTTTGCTCAATAGTATTTAGTTCGTTTTGCAGGTGTTGTTGAATTTTTCCGTACATATTTTTAGTTTATTGTTTTATTTGCCACGAAGACTCTAAGTCACAAAGATTTTTGATTTGACACGAATTGCACAAATTTACACGAATTCGAATTCAGTTATAATTTCACGAATTATTGTAAAGTCTATACTCTATTTTCTTTTATCTATTTTCTGATGTTACAAATGTAACACTTCAATTGTTTCTCCTATATATATGAGTGATTTTTTCTCTACTTCAAACCCCATATCTTCAATAGATTTTTGATAATTTTCTAATTGAGTTTTGTGTTTTGGTAAATGTTGACCTGTTTTATAATCTAAAAGATATACTTTTTTGTCTTTCGAAATCGACATTCTATCGGGTTTTACGATACTTCCCTGTTTTTGAATGATGGTTTGCTCGTTCATCACTTTATGTTCTTCTGAAAAATAATCGGTTAATTCTTTATGATTAACAATTTCATAAATCGTTGCCAAAACTTCTTCTTTTTGACTTGAAATTATTAATCCGTTTTCGATTGCTTTTGTAATTGCCAAATCGATGTCGCTTTTAGTTTTTATAAATGCCAAGATTTCGTGAATGATGTTTCCGAATTCAATCGCTTTTTGTTGTTTGGTATTCCACATAATGCTTTCGCGCTGCGCAATTTTGATGTTTTTAGGATTTAATGTTTCCGAAAGTTGCGGAATTGTCAACGCGTTTGAAACTGCTTCTTTAATTTTGGAAATTTTTTCATTTGAACCAAATTCGTATTCCAATTGTTCTTCTTTGAATTCGCTTCCTAAAAACTCAATAAAGAAAGTTGCCATATTATTAGGTAATTCTCCTTTGCTATTTTCAGAAACTAAACCAGAAATTACATATAATTGTTCTTCGGCACGAGTCAATGCAACATATAGAACATTTATATTATCTAATAAATCTTCTTCTTTTTTCTGATTGTAAACTTTTGAAGCTTCTTTGCCAAAATTCTCAACGTCTTTGTTTTTAGAAACTAATGCTTTTGGTAAACCTATTTGTTCTTCGTCAGCGGCAATCCAAATTTTATCTCCTAAATTTTGCGAATAATTTTGTTCTGCAAATGGAAAAATCACAACAGGAAATTCTAAACCTTTAGATTTATGAATCGTCATAATTCGAACTGCGTCATTTCCTTCAGGTGATGGAATGCTTAATTTCTCCAAATTGTTTTCCCAATAAGAAAGAAAATCGGAAATTCCGGATTGCTTTTTCAAATCGTGTTCCAAAATCAAATCTAAGAAATATTGCACATAAGCATTTCGTTTTTCAATTGGAATTACTTTTGAAATTATGATTTCGGTTGCTTCATAAAGAGCTTTTTTTCGAATGTTTTGAAAAGAAAAATCTACGTCAATCTCGATCAACCAATTTTGAAATTCCAATTCGTTTTTCAATTCCATTCCTTTGGCAATAAAATCGTGAATAGGTAATTTCTCTTGATGATTATTTGCTAAATAATATAAGAAATTAGCTTTAGATTCTAGATCATTTGAATTTTTTAAATATCGCAATATATAAATACATACTTGTACTTCGGAAGACGCACCAAGCAACAAACTTTCAGAAGAAACTATTGGAATTCCATTTTCAATCAAATGATTAGCAATAGCTGACCCGGGGTTTTTAGTTCGAGTTAAAATTACGATGTCTTTATAATTGAATCCGTTGGCTTTTACTTTCAAAATAGTATTTAAAGTCGCTTCCAAATACAAATCGTTTTTGTCCAAACTATCTTCATCGGAAACTTCTTCTTTATCGATTTTTGGAACAAAACTCACATTTACATAACCGCCTTTTTTATCATTAAATTCTTGATGCGAATGTTTTTCATACAAATCTTTGTAATCTTTATTTTCAAATTTGGATGCTAAAAATTTGAAAAACTTATTATTAAAATCAATTACTTGATCATAACTTCTCCAATTAATTCCGAGTGGAAAAAGCTCTTTACTGGGATTTACAAAGGGATTTTTATCTTTACTTAATTCAATAAATTGTTCTGCTTTTCCGCCACGCCATCGGTATATTGACTGTTTTGGGTCGCCTACAATCATCAACGAACCGCGAGCTCCATCTAAATCTTCACTTGAAAGAGCATTATCAATTAACGGAATTAAATTCTGCCATTGCATTTCGGACGTATCTTGAAATTCGTCAATGAAAAAGTGTTTGTATTTTTCACCTAAACGTTCATAAATAAAAGGTGCTGGTTGGTTTTGAATTTGCTCGTTAATCAACTTGTTGAATTCAGCAAT
>CANGUP010000052.1 GCA_947457105.1 Flavobacteriaceae bacterium | reverse complement strand
CGTCGGTTAACATCGTTGGTGTTTTATCATAACCCGAAACATTTTTCCCAATGTTCTGGAAATAGCGAGCCAAAGCACTCATTCCGATGCCTCCAATTCCGATGAAATAGACGTTATGTATTTGATTTAGATTCATTTTTCTTTTTTTTTGACACGAATTTCACGAATTTTCACTAATGATTTTGATTGCGAAAATTGCACGAATTTATTTTATCAATTTTACTATTTGTTCAACTATATCTTTTGTTGCGTTAGGCTTGGCTAATTTCTTCATGTTTTCTCTTAGACTTTTTTGCAAATTCTCATCATGAATTAGTTTATTGAAAACTGATTCGAATTTTTCGTCTAACTCACTTTCCTTTATTAGTAAAGCACCATTTTTATCTACAATTGCTTTAGCATTTTTGGTTTGATGATCTTCGGCTACATTTGGAGATGGAATAAAAATAGTCGGTTTGCCAACCAAACATAATTCCGAAACTGATGAAGCTCCGGCACGAGAAATTACGAAATCAGCAGCAGCATAAATCAAATCCATTCTATCAATAAACGAAACAACATGAGTTGGAAGTTGGAAGTTGGAAGTTGGAAGTTCCCCATACTTCTTATACTCTTCATGATAAAACTTTCCACATTGCCAAAAAACTTGAATATCGTTAGATTTAAAGAAATCTAATTCTTTTTCAATTAGTTGATTTATTCTTCTTGCACCAAGACTTCCTCCAAGAACCAAAAGTGTTTTTTTGTTTGGATCTAATTTGAAATATTCAATTCCTTCTTGCCTTTTATTTTCAACATCTAATAAATCTTGACGAACAGGATTTCCTGTAAACACAATTTTATCTTTTGGAAAAAATCGTTCTAAATTTTCATAAGCCACACAAATGGCATTAGCTTTTTTACTCAATAATTTATTCGTAATTCCAGGATAGGAATTTTGCTCTTGAATTACTGTTGGAATATTCAAACTATTGGCAACTTGCAATAATGGACCACTTGCAAATCCGCCAGTTCCGATGACAACATCTGGTTTAAACTTCTTAATTATTTTTCTAGATTTCCATAAACTATTAACTAATTTTAATGGAAACATGGCATTCTGTAACGTCAACTTTCTTTGCAATCCTGAAATCCAAAGTCCTTCAATAGCATAACCTGATTGAGGTACTTTTTGCATTTCCATTTTATCTTGCGCGCCTACAAAAAGGAACTCAGCATCTGGAAAACGGGATTTTAATTCGTTGGCAATAGCGATTGCAGGATAGATATGTCCACCTGTTCCGCCACCACTTAATATGAATTTTAATTTTTTCATTTTATATTCACACTGAGATTCACAGAGAATTCACAGAGATTAAATTTTAATTTATTTCGTTTAAATCACAAGATTTCGATAACTAATCAGGCCTTTTTCGCATTCCTTTTATGGCTAGCATTGGATTTTCTTCAATTGAAAAATCTTCCTCCATTATTTTGCCTTTGATAGATGCTTTCATTTGGTTAACCTTTTCTTGATTTTCATCAACTTCATCTTCTACTCCATTCAATTCTCTATCAATAATTCTTTGTAAAACTTCGTCTCTTTTTTTCTTCTCTTCGAGTTCTCTTTCGGCTTCTTCAAGTTCTTTTGCAATTTCTTCTTCTTTTTTGGTAACGCTTAGAATAATTCCAAGAGCGATACATGTCATCCAAACAGAACTTCCTCCTGAACTAATTAATGGCAAAGTTTGTCCTGTAACTGGAAGTAATTCGACAGCAACTGCCATATTAATTAACGCTTGAAATATTATTGGAAAACCGAGTCCGACGACGACTAATTTTCCGAAAAGCGAATTGGCTTTGTGCGATGCTACAACAAATCGGAACAACAACATTAGATAGAAAAACAAAACTGTTAACGCTCCGAAAAGCCCAAACTCTTCCACAATAATGGCGAAAATAAAATCTGAGGACGATTGCGGTAAAAAGTTCTTTTGAACACTTTTCCCTGGTCCGAGCCCGTAAAGTTCACCTGATGCAATTGCGATTTTCGCTTTTTCAATTTGATAATCATCTTCATCTGGTTTATCGCTTGTGAAATTATCAATACGACTAATCCAAGTATCCACACGATTAGGAAAAGCATCTGGAAATTTTTTAGCAATTAGTATAAAAAACAATCCGCAAAGCAATCCGGTTCCAAGAATGATTCCGATATATTTTAATGGGTATTTACCAATAAAAGTTAGCATAATAACCATTGAAAAAATTAAAGCTGCTGTAGAAAAGTTAGCTGGAAAAATTAGACCAACAGTTACAAATACTGGCAACCAAAGTTCAAGAAGCGATTGTTTAAAATCGGGTGCAACTTCTCTTTTTTTGGATAAATACCTTGCTACAAAAATATACAACACAATTGCTGCAAATGTTGATGTTTGAAAGGATATTCCAATGAATGGAATTTGAATCCAACGACTTGCATTTGCTCCGTCAATGATGGTTCCTTTTACCAAAGTATAGACTAATAAAACCCATACAATTGGCAATGCAATTCGTGAAATTCCTCTAAAATAATGATACGGAATTTTATGAACTTGATAAATTATAACGAAACCAATAGTAATGTGAATAGCATGTTTTAGCAAATAGGTCAAGACATTTCCTGAGCCATGTCGCATGTAAGCCAAATTACTACTCGCACTAAAAACAGGCATAAAAGAGAACAGCGCCAAAAGAGCAACAAATGCCCAAATGACTTTATCTCCGTGTAGTCTGCTTATTAGTTGTTTCATTTTAATATTAGATATTTGATATTAGATTTTAGATATTCTTTACTTAGATATTTATCTTTTATTTGCTATTTAATCTGTTATTTACAGTTTTGAGAGTTGAAACAAAAATTGCTACTAATTCATTAGCTTCTTTTTGCAAAACATCCAATTCTGTTTTATTAATCCATTTCATTTCTTCAATTATTTCTAGCCAAAATTGGGTTTCATCTGCTTCTTCTAAAACTATATTTAACTTCGCAACAAATTCTTTATCACTTCTTGCTCGACAAACTGCTCTGTAATTTGCTCCAACAGAAGTTGCACTTTTAGCAATTTGATTAATAACAACTCTTGTTGACATTGAGTTTGGCATTTTTTCAATTAGATTTAGAATAGATAATGAAAATTGCTTTGTTCTATTTTTAAGCTGATCGTTTGTCATATCTAATATTTAAAATCTAATATCTAATATTATAGATTTCTTACTTCTCTTTTAAATTGATTTCCTCTGTCTTCATAGTTTTGAAATAAATCGAAACTTGCGCAAGCTGGAGACAATAGAACAGTGTCGCCTTTTTCTGCGATGTGTTTTGCTGTATTTACTGCGTCGTGCATATTATCTACTTCAACCATCATATCCACAACATTACCGAAAGCATCAATTATTTTCTTATTATCAACACCAAGACATATAATTGCTTTTACTTTTTCGTGAACTAATGGCATTAATTCGATATAATCGTTTCCTTTATCAACACCTCCGACAATCCAAACTGTTGGCGTTGTCATGCTGTCTAAAGCAAAAAAAGTTGCGTTAACATTGGTAGCTTTACTATCGTTAATGTATTGCACATTGTGAATTTTCAAAACTTTTTCTAAACGATGCTCAACTCCTTGAAAATTTGACAAACTCTCACGAATGGTTTGTTTTCTGATGCGTAAAATATTCGCTACAGATGTTGCTGCCATTGCATTTTTCATGTTGTGTTTTCCTTCAAGTGCGATGCTTGCCGTTTCCATTAAAAACTCTTCTTGGTTGATGTTGATTTCCATAATGTTGTTATTTAAAAATGCTCCGTTTTCAATTGATTTTGATATCGAAAATGGAATTAATTGTGCTTTTACCTTGTTATTTTTTAACCAATATCCGATGGCTTCATCATCTGCATCATAAATGAGATAATCTTCTTCGGTTTGATTCATTGTTATTCTAAATTTCGATGCAATATAATTTTCATATTTATAATCGTATCGATCTAAATGATCAGGACTTATGTTTGTAATTATGGCAATATGCGGCTTGTAATTTATGATTCCATCTAACTGAAAACTGCTTAATTCTAACACATAAGAATCGTAATTTTCTTCGGCAACTTGCCATGCAAAACTTTTTCCAATGTTTCCTCCTAATCCTACATTCAACCCTCCATCTTTTAGCAAATGATACGTCAACATTGTTGTTGTTGTTTTACCATTACTTCCTGTGATTCCAATGGTCATTGCTTTTGTAAAATCATTAGCAAATTCAATTTCAGAAATTACTGGAATTCCTTTTTCGATGAGCTTTTTTACAATTGGAGCTTTTTCTGGAATTCCCGGACTTTTCATTACTACATCAGCATTTAGAATCTTTTCTTCTGTATGCTGTTCGTCTTCCCATTGTATTTCATATTGATTAAGAACTTCTCTATAATTGTCTTTAATTTTTCCGAAATCAGATACAAAAACGTCATATCCTTCTTTCTTTCCTAGAATTGCTGTTCCTACTCCACTTTCTCCTCCTCCAAGAATTACTAATCGTTTCATTATCTCAATTTCAATGTTACAATTGCTACAATCGCTAACAAGATGGTTACAATCCAAAAGCGAGTTACAATTTTACTTTCATGGTACCCTTTTTTCTGATAATGATGATGCAATGGTGACATCAAGAAAATTCTTTTTCCTTCTCCAAAACGCTTTTTAGTGTATTTGAAATAAGATACCTGAATAATTACTGAGGCGCTTTCGGCAAAGAAAATAGCGCATAAAACCGGAAGCAACATTTCTTTTCTAACAGAAATTGCTAAAACCGCTATAATTCCACCAATGGTCAAACTTCCTGTGTCACCCATAAATACTGATGCTGGATAGGAATTATACCAAAGAAATCCGATTAAAGCTCCAACGAAAGAAGCAATAAAAATGGTCATCTCTCCTGAATTTGGGATGTACATCACATTCAAGTAATTTGACAAAATGATATTACCCGAAATAAATGTGAAAATACCGAGCGCGAGTACTGATATTGCTGATGTTCCAGCCGCTAAACCATCAATTCCGTCTGTTAGATTGGCACCATTTGAAACCGCTGTAATAATGAAGATTACAATTGGAATAAATACCAACCAAGCCCAATTTTGATAATCATCTGTGAATGGTTTTAGGATTTGAGCATAATCTAATTCGTTATTTTTTGTAAAAGGAATTGTTGTTGTTGTTGCTTTAATTTCCTTTGCAGGTTGTGAAATTGTATTTCCAGTTTGGTTGAACGTAATTGGTGTTGCTGACTTTTCACGAACAGTAACTGCTGGACTAAAATACAATACTGAACCCACAATAATTCCCAAACCAACTTGACCTATAACTTTAAAAATTCCTTTTAAACCTTGTTTGTCTTTTTTGAAGATTTTAATATAGTCATCAATAAAACCAATCGTTCCCATCCAAAGTGTAGTCACAATTAAAAGAATGATATAAATATTATTCAATTTAGTCAGTAACAAAACTGGAATCAACGTTGCGAAAATGATGATTAATCCACCCATTGTTGGCGTACCTGCTTTTTGAGTTTGCCCTTCTAAACCTAATTCACGAACCGTTTCACCAACTTGTTGATTTCTCAAAAAAGTAATGATTTTTTTTCCGTAAATAGTTGATAGTGTTAATGATAACATCAACGCTATAGCCGAACGAAACGTAATATATTGAAACACTCCAGCTCCAGGAATGTCAAGTGTTTTGTCTAAATATTCAAATAAGTAGTATAACATATTGGTTAGGTATATTGGGTTATTTGTTCATTTGTTCTAAAAATTCTTTAACCATTTTCATATCATCAAAATCATGGCGAACACCTTGAATTTCTTGATAGGTTTCGTGACCTTTTCCTGCAATTAAAATAATATCATTGGCGTTTGCTAATTGACAAGCAGTTTTTATAGCCTGTTTTCTATCTTCAATAGAAAGTGATTTTTTGAAATTTTGTGGTTCAACACCTGCTTCCATTTCGGCGATAATCGTTGACGGATTTTCAGTTCGAGGATTATCAGAAGTGATTATGACTTTATCGCTCATCTGTGTTGCGATGTTTGCCATTATTGGTCTTTTAGTTTTATCTCTATCGCCACCGCAACCTACAACGGTTATTAATTGCTCATTTTTTGTACGAATATCATTAATGGTTTTCAAGACATTTTCTAAAGCATCTGGCGTATGTGCATAATCTACAATGGCTGTAATTTTATCATTTGAAACAATAAACTGAAAACGACCTGAAACACTTTCTAATTCTGATAGTAATCTCAAAACTTCAAGACTTTCTAATCCTAATTCAACAGCTGTTCCGTAAATTGCAAGTAAATTATAAGCGTTAAATGTTCCGATAAGTTTTACCCAAACCTCATTTTCATTAATTTTAAGCAACAATCCAGAAAGTTGATTTTCTAGAATTTGAGCTTTATAATTAGCATAGGATTTTAAGGCATAAGTCAATTTTCTAGCATTTGTATTTTGAAGCATCACAGCTCCATTTTTGTCATCAACATTGGTTAATACGAAAGCTGATTTTGACAAATGATCAAAAAACGATTTTTTAACATCACGGTATTCTGCAAAAGTTGGATGATAATCTAAATGATCGTGCGATAAATTGGTAAAAACGCCACCTTCAAATTGCAATCCTTCAGTACGTTTTTGATGAACACCGTGTGAACTCACTTCCATAAAACAATAGTCGCAACCTATTTCAATCATTTCATTTAAAAAATAATTGATGGTTAAAGAATCTGGTGTTGTGTGTGTTGCTTTATGTTCCACATCATTAACCATAATTTTTACTGTGGAAAGCAAACCAACTTTATATCCTGCTTTTTTGAATAATTGGTACAGAAGTGAAGCAATAGTTGTTTTACCATTGGTTCCTGTGATTCCAACTAAACGTAATTTTGAGGATGGATTGTCATAATAATTGGAAGCCATAAAAGCCAAAGCTGAATTAGTATCTTTTACTTGAATATAAGTAATTCCGGTAATTATTACTTCTGGCAATGTGTCACAAACAATCACAACGGCTCCAAGATTAATTGCTTTTTCGATAAAGTCGTGACCATTAGAAACTGTTCCACGGATGGCTACAAAAACGTCATTCTCTTGAATTTTTCTCGAATCGAATTCAATTTTATTCACAGCAATTTCCGTTGAACCTTTTACAGCTTCAATAGCAACTTTATATAATATATCTTTTAAAACTATCACGATAATTCTAGTGTTATAATTGTATTTTTGATAATAGGTTGTCCGGCTTGAATCGACTGATTTATTACCTTTCCAATTCCTTTTACTTTTACTTTAATGCCTAAATTTTCTAAAAGTGCAACTGCGTCCATTCCTGGCATTCCTTTTAAATTAGGAATTGTATTTTTTACATTTTGTGACTTTGTAAAATATTCATGATATTTAGTTTCTTGTTTAGCAACTTTTTTATCAAGATTTTTTATTTCGTTAGTTGACGGCGCGTCCGTAAAAATCTTTTGTGCAATTCTCTTGAAAACTGGTCCGGCCACTGATGCTCCATAGTAATCGTTATTTATAATTGATGGTTTGTGAATTACTACAATGCATGAATATTTTGGATTATCTACTGGAAAAAATCCAACGAAAGAAGAAATATAATGTTTCTCACTTCCTCCATTAGTTCCATAATTGGCTTGTGCTGTTCCTGTTTTTCCTGCCATAGAAAAATCTTTAGAATACAATTTTGCTCCTGTTCCTCTTTTTACCACATTTGATAATAATGCTTTTAATTTTTTGATTGTTGCATCAGAACAAATCTTCGGATTGATAATTTGTTTATCAAATTTCTTGATAGTTTTATTCCATTCTTTAATTTCAGAAACGAACTGTGGTTTTACCATTTCTCCGTTATTTGCTATTGCATTATACAAAGTCAAGGTTTGTAAAGGCGTCATGGCTACACTATATCCAAAAGCCATCCATGGTAAAATATTAGGATTCCAATTTTTATCTGATGTTTGATGTACTATTGGTTTTCCTTCTCCTTGAAATGGTAATCCTAGAGGTTTGTTCAAACCTAAATTATTAACTCTATTGATAAATTCTTGCGGATTATTTTTATAATTTTCTACAACCGCTTGAACTAAAATAGTATTTGATGAAACTTCAAATCCTTTTCCTAAAGAAATTTTTCCAAATCCGCCTTCGTGAGAATCTCGAACTTTATCACCTCTATAAGTAATAATACCACCACGACTATCATAAACCTTAGAAGTATCAACTTTGTTATCATCTAAAAGCGCAATCATATCAACCAATTTGAACGTAGAACCTGGTTCGTGAGATTCAGCTACAGCATAATTTATAGTTTCATAATAATTACCTGAAACTTCATCTCTTCCTAAATTAGAAATTGCTTTTACTTGACCCGTTTTGGTTTCCATTACAACAACGCAACCATGTTCAGCGCCATATTCTTCTAACTGTTTCAACAAGGCATGATGTGCAATATCTTGAATGTAAACATCAATAGTAGAAATTACATCGTAACCATCTTTTGGATCTACTTCGTTTTGGTCACGAATAGGTTTCCATTGTCCTTTGGCAATTTTTTGTTTTAAAACTTTTCCGTCTTTTCCGTTTAAATACTTACCAAAAGCCCCTTCTATTCCAACTCTTTTTTGAACTCCATTTTCATCAATTCTATCGTAACCAATGGTTCTTTCTGCAATTTTACCGATTGGATGTTCGCGAACTGTTTTTGGAACTACAATAATTCCTCCTTTGTAAGCACCTTTATTGAAAAGTGGAAATTTTTTAATTTTTGAATATTCTGTATAACTTAAATCTTCTGCAATTAGAGTATATCCACTTTTATTAACTCGTGCTTTTCTCAATAATGATTGATAATGCGAAGTAGGTTTTCCTAATAATTTTGACAAACTCATTGCTAAAGAATCTACTTTACTTTCAAAATCTTCTGATTTTGGTGCAACAGCATCAAAACGGATGGTATAATTAGGAATTGATGTCGCCAACAAACTACCATCTGAAGAATAAATATTTCCTTTATTAGCTGGAATTACAAAAGTTCTAACCGTTCTATCCTTGGCTA
This sequence comes from Flavobacteriaceae bacterium, assembly GCA_947457105.1. Classification (GTDB taxonomy): domain Bacteria; phylum Bacteroidota; class Bacteroidia; order Flavobacteriales; family Flavobacteriaceae; genus Flavobacterium. Next base: position 11,087 of record CANGUP010000052.1, on the reverse strand, counting down.
ATTTTCTGTAATAGTCACCTTCTACCCACTGTATATTAGTAAGTTTTATAGTTATCGCTAACGCAATCAAAAAGATGATGAACGCTATCAGATAAATTCTGTAAGAGATATTTTTATCTTCTACTGCCATATTCTTTTAAGGAAACTTTTTTCTTCTGGTTGTTTAACTTTTATTTTTTGTGGTGGAACCTGAGACGGAAATATATTTCTAGCCTCCATCTTTTTTGAAACCGTAGATTCCATTTTTAACTTCATTAATTCCGAACGTCTGTCAACAAATTCGGAACGTAATTCTTTTACTTCGTTTGTCAAATCAGCGATTTTGAATATTTTTTGTTCAAATCGATGCGTGTTAGCAATCATGATTATGGCAAGTACAATTAAAAACACAATGAAACGCCAATTTTTAGTAGCGTCTTCATTGACAAGAAATCTTGCTTTTAATATGTTGTAAATTCCAACCTTCATATAATTAGTATTTAGTGTTCAGTGTTCAGTGTTCAGTTATTTTGCAATCTGAAATCTGTTAACTGCCAACTACTTTTTCTCAGCAATTCTCAACTTTGCGCTTCTTGCACGATTGTTGATTTTTATTTCTTCTTCTGTTGGAACAATTAATTTTCCTATTAATTTGAATGGAACTGAAAAATTTCCGAAGAAATCGCGTTCCGGTTCACCTTCAAACATTCCATTTTTCATGAATCTTTTTACCAATCTATCTTCTAAAGAATGATATGAAATCACGCTTAATCTTCCGCCAGGTTTCAACACTTCTAATGATTGCTCTAAGAATTCTTTCAGAACTTCCATTTCTTGATTCACCTCAATTCTAATAGCTTGATAGATTTGAGCCAAAATTTTATTTTTAAATTGTTCTGGCAAAAAACGTTGCAAAATCAATTTCAATTCATCGGTTGTATCAATAGATTTTATTTCTCTTGCTTCAATAATTGTTCTTGCCAAAGCTGGAGCAATTTTTAATTCACCATAATCAAGGAAAACTCTTTTCAAGTTGACATCATCGTACTCATTGATTACTTTGTAAGCATCCAAATCGTTTTTCTTACTCATTCTCATGTCTAAATCGGCATCAAATCGAGTTGAAAAACCTCTTTCTGGAACATCAAATTGATGCGATGAAACTCCCAAATCAGCTAAAATTCCATCTACTTGCTTGATTCCATGAAATCTTAAAAAACGTTTGATGTATCTAAAATTTTCTTGTATCAATGTGAATCGTTCATCTGGCAATGCGTTTTCCCAAGCATCTTCATCTTGATCAAAAGCAAACAATTTTCCATTTGGACCAAGGCGACTCAAAATCTCTCTTGAATGTCCTCCACCACCAAAAGTGACATCTACATAAACACCATCTGGAATACAATTTAAACCATCAACTGTTTTTTTTAATAATACTGGATTATGATATCCCATTGTCGTCGTCATTTACATTTCCCATTACATCTTCTGCCAAATCAGCAAAATCTCCAACAGAATCATCTATAGCTTTTTCGTATAAATCTTTATCCCAAATCTCAACAATATTTACTGTTGAAGACAATACAATATCTTTAGTAATTTGAGCAAAATTGGTTAAATCCTTAGGAACTAGAAGGCGTCCTAAAGCATCGATTTCAACCACTTTTACTCCTGCTTGAAAACGACGAATGAAATCGTTATTTTTCTTTACAAATCGGTTGAGTTTGTTCACTTTTTGCATCATTAAATTCCACTCTGCCATTGGATAAAGTTCCAAACATGGCTGAAAAACAGAACGTTTCAAGACAAAACCGTCTTGAAGCGAAGTCGCAAGTTGTTTCTTCAAAGGCGCAGGCAAAAGCAGCCTTCCTTTGACGTCAACTTTACACTCGTATGTTCCGATTAATGAGTTCAACTAATTAGTTTTTAATGATAATGAGCAAAAATATAAAATAATTTTCCACATTTTACCACATAACTCCACTTTGTTAATAAGTTTTACCACTTTTAGATTTTTGTTAATTACTTTAAAACCAAACCAACTTTGAATAATAATTAACAAAACATTTAGAATCGTTGATTTAATGCAATAAATTGACACTCAAACAGATTTAGTTGCGAAATATTTAATAAAAAGTTAGTTTTATAAAATTTGAAAAGAACGTAAAATGATTTGTTGAAATGTTGATAATTGTAAAAATTCCTGAAGAGAAAGAGCATTAAGAAATTGACAAATTCTTCCAAATAAAAGAGGATTAGTTTTGAATTAATATTTAAAAACTTATATTTGTAACAATTCAAAAAATGAGCCAAAGAATATGGATTTAAACGCAGTAAGAGACAAAAAATACAATTACATTGAAGTTGGAGAAGGAACTCCAATTGTTATTTTGCATGGCTTAATGGGTGGATTGAGTAACTTTGAAGGAGTTGCAAAACATTTCTCACAAAAAGGATATAAAATCGTTATTCCTGAATTACCACTTTACACACAAAATATTTTAAAAACCAACGTTAAAGCTTTTGCAAAATATGTGAAAGACTTCATTACTTACAAAGGTTTTGACCGAGTAATTCTTTTAGGAAATTCACTTGGTGGACACATTGCCTTATATCATACAAAAATGTATCCAGAGAAAGTTGCAGGACTTGTAATAACAGGAAGTTCAGGACTTTACGAAAACGCAATGGGTGATAGTTACCCAAAAAGAGGCGATTATGAATACATTAAAAAGAAAGCGGAAGCCGTTTTTTTTGATCCAAAAGTGGCTACAAAAGAAATGGTAGACGAAGTTTTTGGCGTTGTAAATGATAGAATTAAAGTAATAAAAACACTTACCATTGCCAAAAGTGCTATTCGCCACAACATGGCGAAAGATTTACCAAAAATGCATGTAAAAACGTGTTTAATTTGGGGTAAAAATGATGCTGTAACTCCTCCAGAAGTTGCGGAAGAATTTCATAAGTTAATGCCTAATTCAGATTTATATTGGATTGATAAATGTGGACATGCTGCTATGATGGAACATCCAGATGAGTTCAATAGATTGCTTGAAATTTGGTTGACAAAAGAACATTTGTAAGATTAAATGATTCTAAGTGAATCAAGAAAAATATCATGAAAATTAATACCGCCGAATTTATAATCAGTAATTCAGATGTGAGTAAATGTCCTTTGGAACGTTTGCCTGAATATGCTTTTATTGGTCGTTCCAATGTTGGAAAATCATCATTGATTAACATGTTGACCAATCATAAAAATTTGGCAAAAACATCTGGAAAGCCAGGAAAAACTCAGTTGATAAATCACTTCAAAATTAATTCTAATTGGTTTTTGGTTGATTTACCTGGATATGGTTATGCAAGAGTTTCTAAAAAAACAAAAGAAGTTTTTCAGGAATTTATTACTGATTATTTTGAACAAAGAGAACAGTTGGTTTGTGCTTTTGTATTAATCGATATTCGATTGGAAGCCCAAAAAATTGATTTAGAATTTATAGAATATTTAGGTGAAACCGAAGTTCCTTTTTGTATCATTTTTACTAAAGCAGACAAAATTAGTAAAGGAAAAGTTGCCGCGCATATTGCTGCGTATCGAAGAGAGTTACTAGCAAACAATTGGGAAGAAATGCCACAACATTTTGTTACCTCATCAACAGAGGGAACCGGAAAAGAAGAACTTTTACAATTTATTGATGGTGTAAATCAAGACGTTTTTAAAGAAATGAATGAGTTTTAGATAAACAAAAAATGGTTCGCAATTGCGAACCATTTTTTTATCCTTTTAATTCTAATTTCTCAGCAAAATAATCAGTGAAATCTCTCATGGTTGATGCCATTTTTTCATCTTGTGTAGCTCTTTCAAAAGTATCAGCCATTGCCACTAATGTTTGATGGAAAAAGATTTTCATCTCATCAACAGGCATGTCTTTTGTCCATAAATCAATACGCAAAGTTTCTTTGGCGTTGCTATCCCAAATTGACAAAAGCATAGCTTTAGCTTCTTCAAGCTCTACGCCACCATCTTGCGCTGTCCAAGTTAGTTTATCTGGAACACGATTTTCATCAAGTTCGACTACAAATTTTATTTCTGATGTGATTTTATTACTCATTCTTTTTTGGTTTGTATTTTGATAATTCGAAAATATCTTTTTCGTTCATTTTAATTAAATCTTGAATGGTCACCTTTGGATTGTTTTCCATAAAAGAACGGACAATTTGCCATCCAACCCATTGTCCAATTCTACCTGGAGACTCGTTATCAATTTCTAAATAAAACTTAGAAAACGGAGCCACATTTATAAATCGATTTGCCAATTTAGAATCAGTGCTGTATAACAACTTATCGTTTACAAAATATTCCCAAATATAACTTTCATTTTCTTTACTCCATTTTATTTGGTCTTCAGAATATCCAATTCTTTCCGCATCTGAATATTCTGGAAGTAAAATATCTTTTAAATAAAGTTCTTTTCCAGAGCTTATCATCATTGAAAGCAAATCTTTATCTTTAGGATTTGGCAAAACGCCAAAAGCAAAACTAGAGACAATGTCTGGAAGCATCTGTCTTTGTTCGAAATTTTGTCTCAAGTAAGCTGGAAACTCACCATAAAACTTATGGTCTTTCCCTAAGTATAATTCTAAAGCAATAACTATTTTATCATTTGCATAAATCGCTTTACTATTATTATCCATTTCAGATATTACCGTATAGATTGTTGGTGTTTTAATTGTTGGAAAATAATATTTGATATGTTTAAATAAATCTTCAATTTCAGATTGCTGCGTACCAAAATTTTTATATTTTTTCTCCACTTCTTGATACAATTCTCTCCATTGTGGATGTTGCATTTTATCAATCCAAACCGCATCTGGCGTGCCTTCAGGAAAAAAATCTGGATATTCAGCTTTTACATCAGCCAAATTTTCAGGTTTTGCATCAAAGAAAGCCTGTTCGAAACGAACTACTTTCATTTCGACTGGAATTTCTTCAACTGCTTTCTCTACCTTACTTTTGTTATCACAAGAAAAAAGCAAAAGACCAATTGTTGCTAGATAAAAATATTTTTTCATATGTTTAAATTATATTTTTTAGAGGTAACATATGGTATCGCCTTTTTAATCATTGGTGTTTGTTTGCAACAAACTTTTTGTTTGAGGCGATTTCATGTTTTATTTTAATATTTTTGCAAATATACATTGAAGTCGTTTAAACTTTTTTCATTTGGCTGTAAAATTGTATTTTTATCCCATATTTATTTTTTTTAAATTCCGTAGCACAACTATGTAATGAAAAAAAAAATTAAATCTGAAACAAAAACCCTAATTTTTCGCTTCAATCAAAAAAGTATAAATGACTTAAAATTCTTAATTCATCTCTAAACTATGCCTAAAAAAAGTACAATTCAGGTAGAAAAAGTAAACGAACACATTGTTAGTTGGTTAAAAACTTATGCTAATAACGTAAAAGTAAATGGTTTTGTTGTAGGGATTTCTGGTGGAGTTGATTCTGCGGTAACTTCTACATTATGCGCACAAACTGGCTTAACAACATTGTGTGTTGAAATGCCTATTCATCAAGCTCAAAATCAAGTAAGTAGAGGACGCGAACACATAGAGCAATTGATGGAACGCTTTCCAAATGTGAGTCGTGCTGAAGCGAATTTAACTCCGATTTATGATAGTTTTAAAACAGAAATGCCAGTCAGTAAAAATGAAGTAACGTATAATTTATCATTAGCCAATACTAGAGCAAGATTAAGAATGACAACTTTATATTATTTTGCCGGAATTCATGGCTTATTGGTTGCTGGAACAGGAAATAAAGTAGAAGATTTTGGTGTTGGATTTTATACAAAATATGGGGATGGTGGCGTTGACTTGAGTCCGATAGCTGATTTAATGAAAAGTGATGTTTATGCACTTGGAAGCTATTTAGAAATTCCAAAATCTATACAAAATGCTGCTCCGACTGATGGATTATTTGGCGATAATCGAACTGATGAAGACCAACTTGGCGCAAGTTATGACGAATTGGAATGGGCAATGATTGAGGACCAAAAAGGAAGTAAATCGGAAGACTTTACTGGTCGAGAAAAAGAAGCCTTTTATATATATAAACGATTAAATTTCTTAAACCAGCACAAAATGAACCCAATACCAGTTTGTAAGGTTCCAAATGCCTTGAAATAATATTTTAACATTGATTCACAATTGTTTGCATTTTTTTGTAACTTTACAATAAGATTTTAAATCTTATTATTAATAAATTAAAATTATGATAAATGTTTGTCTTGCCGATAATTACCCAGTGGTTCATTATGGCGTAAAATCATATTTTAAAGATCATCCAGAAATAAGTGTGGTCTCAAATGTTGGAAATTTCTTTATGGTTCCGGATGCTTTGAGGAATAAAGAAATCAATGTTTTAGTAATAGATCTAGAACTTGACGGATTGAAAAGTATCTACGAATTGAAGGCAATAATTAAGAATTTTCCTAGTACTAAAGTTTTAGTTTTTACGAGCTTAAACGAGCAAATTTATGCTCCCAACGCTATAAAAGCTGGTGTTGCTGGATTTGTGCACAAATCTTCCAAATTAGAAACTCTAGGAACTACAATCATTAGAGTTCACCAAGGAATTGTAATGCTTAGTGATAGCCTCAAAAAAAATTTAGCTTTGATTGCTAAACAAAATAAAAGCGAACGTCTTTACAGAAAATTATCTAACAGAGAAATTGAAGTGCTACGTTATCTATGTGACGGAAAGAAAAATAATGAAATCTCTAAAGTTTTAGGGTTAAACGAAAAAACAATTTCAACTTACAAATTAAGACTTTTACAAAAATTAAATGTTACTAATTTAGTAGATTTAGTTAATAAAGCGAAGACTTTGGATATCGTTTAATATTAGATATCAGATTTTAGATATTGAAAAAAGCTCAAATTTCGAGATGAAATTTGAGCTTTTTTTAATTATGCCTAGAAATCACTCTTCCTAATTTTTTGGAGAATATATTAGTCAATCCTAAGTAATCAACTACCATAGATAGTGTTTCTGAATTATCAACTTCGGCTTCCTGAGTTACCGAAGATTTTAATTCGTCTATGATTTTATTTACTAAAAACCATCTTAAGGTTAGAATGGTTTCGGAAACGTATTGACTTATAGTTTTGTCTTTTGCTTTTACAAAAATGTTTTTAGCTTCCCAATTGTGCAATGATTCTCGCTCGTCATTCATAAGAATTGACGTTACTTCTTGCGATAATTCTGGTGGTAATTGTGATAAATATTTCTCTAATTCAAAGGTTTCATTCTGATTAAAATAGGTAATCAAATCGTTATAAATATTTTTGAAAAGCGGATTAGCAAGTTCGGTTTCGTCTTCTTGTAAACTTAAAAAAATACGTTGATAGACTTTGTATTTATTCATTTCTTTCACCTCTTCCATTTCCCCTTTCTCGTTTGCTTTAAGCAAAACATCTTCAAATTCATCTTCTACATTTCCGTAGATCAAAAGAATCTCTATGATTTTATGTTCCAATTCATATTGAATATCAATATTGGCGGTAACTACAGGATTTTCATTTTTAACAACTTCAAAAGCGGTTTGTTCTTCTTTTAGTTTTTTGCCTAAATCGGAAATGTCTTTTTTGACTAATTGTGCTAAAGTATTAAAAAGTACATCTTCGGAAATATCCATGATTCTGGAGGTTTCTTTAATGTAAACTTCTCTTTTAATTCTATCTGGAATTTTGGAAATACTAGCCACCATATCACGAATTAATTCTGCCTTCTTGATAGGATCATTCTTGGCATCTTTCATTAAAAGTGACGCTTTGAATTGGATAAAATCCATAGCGTTATCTTCAAAATACTGAATCAAATCTTGCAAAGGCGTTTTTTTGGCAAAACTATCTGGATCTTCACCATCAGGAAAAGTACAAACTCTTACGTTCATTCCTTCTTCAAGAATTAAATCGATTCCACGGATAGAAGCGCGCAAACCTGCAGCATCACCATCAAAAAGAACAGTAACATTTTTCGTCAAACGATTGATTAATCTAATTTGATCTGGTGTTAAAGCAGTTCCAGACGAAGAAACTACGTTTTCAATTCCAGCTTGATGCATTTGAATTACATCAGTGTAACCTTCTACTAAATAGCAATTATCTTGTTTTGCAATAGCTTGCTTGGCATGAAATATTCCATACAAAACTTTACTCTTGTAATACAAATCACTTTCGGGTGAATTTAGATATTTTGCTGCTTTTTTGTCGTTAGTTAAAATTCGACCACCAAAACCCAAAACTCTTCCGCTCATGGATTGAATTGGAAACATTACACGACCTTTGAATCGGTCAAATTGCTTGTCTTCTCCAACAATTGTTAGTCCAGTTTTTTCCAGAAATTCTAGTTTGTAGCCTTTTCCGAGAGCTTCTTTTGTAAGCGCATCCCATTGATTGGGAGAATATCCTAAGCTGAATTTCTTTATAGTATCATTAGTAAATCCGCGTTCTTTGAAATAAGAAAGTGCAATTGCTTTTCCTTCTTCGGAATTGAGCAACATGTCTTGGAAATATTTAGAAGCAAATTCTGAAACTAGAAATAAACTTTCTTTTTCGTTTGCAACGACTTTATCTTCCTCTGAAAGTTCGGTTTCTTCAACTTCAATATTGTATTTTTTTGCTAAAAATCGAATGGCTTCAGGATAAGTAAATTGAGAATGCTCCATCAAAAAAGCAATGGCATTTCCACCTTTTCCTGACGAAAAATCTTTCCAAATTCCTTTAGCAGGAGAAACCATGAACGAAGGCGAACGCTCATCAGAAAACGGACTCAATCCTTTAAAGTTACTTCCGGCGCGTTTTAATTGCACAAAATCACCGATAACTTCCTCTACTCGAGCAGCTTCGTAAACTTTATCTATGGTTTCTTTGGTTATCAATTTTGGATTTTTAGATTTTTTAGATTTTTGGAAAATCATAAAAATTGTATTGTGTAAAAATACATATTTTTTTAAATAAAAGAGACGCGATAAATCGCGCCTCTAAAATATAACTAACCCAACATCACTTCGACAAGCTCAGTGTGACAAAAAATCTAATTAAAATCGAAACGTACTCCTAAAGAAACATTATTGTGTTTTACAACATTATCCTGAAATATTGGATTCAAATCGTATTTTAAATATAAACTTGTTTCTCCGTAACCTAAATATGTACTCAATCCGTAGATGAAATTTGAGGCATTAAAGTCGCCTTTAGCTTTTACGTCATAGTCAATATCGTCGATTTTATATTCTGTTTTTTGTTTTGATTTAATTCTAACTCCTGCATAACCTCCAATTCCAAAACGAAGCCTTTCGTGAGTTCTAAAATAAGTTTTCCCTTCTTTTTCTTTTTTCTCAGTAAAATCAAATTCTAAATGCAATGGCGCTACTAAATACACATTTCTAAATCGAGAACTTTTTAAATCAATTGTGCTGGTTTGCAATGTTGTTTGATTTCCATTTACAGCAAAAACTCTATTTTCTGTAGGTCTTAAATCGTTGTACATTACTGATGCTCCATATTTCAAATGTAATAAGTTGTCATTTTTAAATAATCTTGAATTATAAGAGAAACCCCATTCGTAAAAACGAGAACCTGCAAATTTAAAATCTGAATTCTCTAAAGAACCATCTGTAACTACATTGTTTAAACCTAGAGCAAAAACAAATTGAGATGTTGTTCTATTTTCATTTCTGATTTTTTTCTTGTAAATATAATTTCTCCTTATTCCTTTAACATCAATATAAGTACTGTCTAATATTGTGCAAGTTACCTCGTAATTTTTATCATTAATCATTATTTGATTTTCAGGATTAAACTTTCCATCTACTTTTTGTTTTACCAAATCTTTTAATTCCTCTTGAGCTTGATCAACTCTTGTCTCTATATTTTTTGAACGAGTTTCTGCTAATTTCATTTTTTTATCATCAGCTTGCTCTTTAGTAATAGTTCTTGTTTCTAATTCTTTGTTTACCGATTCGATTTCAGCTTTTAGTGCTGCTTTTTCTTCTTTTGTAATGTTTTCGATTTTGTCAGCAATAGCTTTTGCTTTGCTTTCAAAAGAATTATCTACATATTTAGCTACGACTTCTTTTCTCTTCTCCTTAATTTGTTCTTTTCTTTCTTTAATTTGTTCTTTTCTTTCATTAATTTGTTCCTTTCGGTCTTCTTGAGCTACCATTTTGCTCGCAAAAAGGCATAGTAATAGTGCTAAGTAAATTGTAAAATTTTTACTCACGCGATAATAATTGTCATTTTTGTATTCGTGAATCTTCGATTTCATGATTTCTAATTTGTTAAGTGATTAATTGATGATTTTATTCTTGATTTCTATTGGCAAGTGCCACTTTTAGTTCTTGGTAATTTTTACCGATTCTATTGATTACTTTTTGTCTGAATGTTTGTTCTAATTCTCCATCAACTTGAGAAAGTAAATTTTTAGCATCTACTTTTACATTCGATTTTTTGTTTACTGATTGTTTTGCAAAATTTTCAAGACCTGCTAATAATTCTTCATCTGACATAACTTCTTTATTACTTCCGCTTATAACTTGACTTCCCGTACTTATTTTGGGTAAATCTTTAAGAGCAATATCTGATGAGTTGATTAAATATTCAATTTCTTTGTTGCGATTAATAAGTGGATTTTGAATATTTGATTTTTGATTGCTGATTGAAACTCGTTGATTAGTGGTTGTCGGTTGTTGGTTGTTGGTTGTTGGTTGGTTTGAAACAACTTCCTGATTATTTTCTACTCTTGGAGTTGAAATTCCATTGACCATTTTTTGAATTGTATCGTTTTTTTCAGAAGTAACTACATCATTTTTAGGTTGAATTTCGGGGCCATTTTGTGTGAAAAATAACATCCCAACTGTTAGCAAAACCGTAATGCTGGCAGCAATAAATAAAAAACCAAAAGGCCGTCTTGTTTTTTTTTCTTCAGCTTCCGAAAGCATAGCATCCAATCTATTCCAAGCTTGAGTTGAGGGTTGAATTTCTCTAGAATGCAACTTTTCTCTTATTTGATTTTCTAATTTATTCGGTTCCATTGTTGT
>CANGUP010000051.1 GCA_947457105.1 Flavobacteriaceae bacterium | reverse complement strand
TTGTAAAATACTTGATGTATTCTTTTTTTTATATTTTTATAATATAAAACACAAGGAATGAAACTTATATTATTAATGCTCCCAATTCTAATTACACTTTTCTTTAGTATTAGGTTTTTCTTTGTTAAAAAAAACAGTACTATTTCTATCAAGATATTAGGTGCGTTCTTTTTGTTTTTTTGCTTTGCTCTAATAGCTATCTTGTTTCAATATTTACAAGAATTTTATCCGTTCATTCAAAGTTATTTTTACTTAATTGAAATCACTTTTTATTTCATAATGTTATCCTTGCCTGTAATTATATACTTTTATATCTCATCCCTAACAGATACTATAAAAAAATACAAAGAAGTTAATGCTGTTTTACCACACTTTTTTATTCCATTACAATCTTTAATTTTTAATATTTACCCTTACATAAGTTTAGATCATTTGGCAGATGAATCTTTGCGAAAAAACCTTGATTACAACAATTATTTTTGTTTGAAAGTTATATTTATTGCACTCAACATTTATTATTTGTCACAAACTATCTTATTGTATATAAATCACCGAAAACAAATTAAAAACATTTTATCTTATGAAATTGGAATAAGTTTAAATTGGATTTTGTTTTTCCTATTGGGATACCTATCATTTGTTGCCTGTTTTTTTATTCTCAATCCAGATTCATCTCCTTATATAGTTTATCTACCATTTCTTTTGATTATGACTTACACCTTTTTTCAACGAGATGCTCAAATTACGGTTGAACTAGAAAATTCTATTGTTCAAAATACAAACATTCCTATTGAAGTTGAAAATCAACAAAACAAGCAAACAAACTCAATCAATGATGAGAAAAGAGAAATTTTAAAAAATCAAATGATTTACTACATTGAAAATGAAAAAGTTTTTTTACAAAAAGATTTAACTATTTATGATGTAGCAAAAGCACTCAATACTAATAGCAATTACATTTCCAACATATTAAATAATATGCTTGATTGTAATTTTGTAACTTTTATTAACTCTTATAGAATTGAAGAGGCAAAAAAAATATTAATATCTAATGAATATTCAAATTATACTATTGAAGCAATAAGTGAAATTGTTGGATTTAATTCGAAATCTGCTTTTAATAATGCATTCAAAAACAAAGTAGGAATAACACCTTCAGATTATATCAAACAGAATAAAATAGATTAAATTGAAATGTTTAATTTTTGTCATAAAATCTATAATTTTCATCATTACAAAAAAATAAAATGAAGAAAATAATTCTCTTTCTCTTTTTTAGTTTATCAAATTTGATTTACTGTCAAGTAAATGAAAAAATTCTACATGATAATTTCATAAAATCAGTAAAAACATGGAATGGTGAAGAACATATTTATCTTCTAATTAATTTTAAAGATTTGAATAGTAATTTGAATAGAGAAATCTGTATTCAAAAGAGTGATATAGGATATGCTTTAGCCAAAGAACATAATATTTCTATGAATGAAGCTCAAATAATGTTAGAAAATTATAAATCTCGATATTTTGAATTTAAAAAAATAGACGCAATTGCAATTTTAAACAAGTATTATTATTTTAAAAATGAAATTAATGATTTCAAAAAAATTGTAAACATTGAGGCTATTGCGAAAGAATTAAAGACAAAAGAAAATTGGTTTTTAAATTTGCAAGACATTAATTTTGAAGAAAACTTGTATGCACTTTTACTAACAAGAAAGGGGTTTATTATAAACATTACTTTTGACTGTTTTGGACAAAGTGGATTGTGGTGCATAAGTTGTCTTGAAAATAAGTAATATTTTAATTTTACATATCTTTGCCGAAATTCATTTGAATGTCCAAACTCTCACTTTCCAAAAAATCAATTCAAGTTATTAAGTCTATAACCAATAGTACTTATTTAGATTTCATTGGATTGACAATCGTGATTACGGCTTCGATTGCATTAGGCTACCACAACACCGAATACAAATTTACTTTTCAAGGCAAAAACTATGTTTTCTTTTTAGGTTACGTTTCTATCATCAACACTGGATTGTCAATGATTGGAAATCGATTAGTTACCAAAAAGAATAATATTGGAAACTTTCTTGCGACTTGCAACACGTTTTTAAGTGGATCAATTGATTACTTACTTGGAAATGTAGGTGCAATTTTAACCTATCCAGTAACTTTTATTGGAAATTTTTTAGTTTTTAAAGCCTGGAAAAAAAGTACTGTTTTACGTTCTATTGACTATATATTTTATCGCAATTTAGTTCTTGGATTTGTTTTCTCTTTGATTTTAAATTACATCGCATTCAAATATCTTTCCGAAAAACTAATTGATTGGAGATTATTTTTTGCTATAGCAATTCCTGCCGGAATAACTTTTGGTGCTACTTTCAATACCGCCAGAATGTATCCTGACAACTGGTTTATGTGGCAGTTTTACAACATAACCAAATTAATACAAAACATATTACAAATGAATATAGCAAACACTGCTAAATATGTATTTTATCTTTTCAACGCTATTATCGGTTACGTCACTTGGAATGATGATAAGAAAAAAGGAACTATTTAATCTTCCTAGTCGATTCTCTTTGACGTAATTCCGTTTTTACAATTGAAGTTTTGTGACTGTAATTTTCCTCTTTGCTTTCTAATTTTTCAATTAGCATTTTTGTAGCCACTTCACCAATCTCTGGTCCATGTTGACTTACAGTTGACAAACTTGGCGTTAATCTTCTTGACCAAACTCCATCAGCAAAACCAATAATAGAAAGTTCATCTGGAATTTTCAATCCTTTTTTAATTCCCATTTTCATTGCCATAACTGAGGCATGTTCATCTAAAGCAAAAACAGCATCCACTTTATTTTTATCAAAGAAATTTGCCGATTTGGCATCAAAATCTTCAGCGGTTTCAGTTAAAATAACTAAATTTTCATTGATTTTAATTCCGTTGTTTTCTAATGCTTTGTAAAAACCTTTAGCGCGTAATTTCCCAACACTCAAATTATCAATTGACGAAAATAATGCGATTTTTTTACATCCAGTTTTAATCAAATGTTCAGTAGCATTTACCGCTGAATCTAAATCGTCAACGATAACTTTATCACAATTTACTTCGTCAGCAATTCTATCAAACATCACAATTGGCGTACCTTCGTTGATAATCGATTTGAAATGTCCAAATTGTTGCAACTTTTGAGCTTCTTCCGAAATTGATAAAATAAATCCATCAATTGTACCATTACTCAACATCTCTAAAGCGCTAATTTCTTTTTCTATCGATTCGTTAGAAATACATGTAATCACTTTATACCCTTTTTCATCGGCAACTTTTTCTATTCCGGTAAAAACCTTTGCAAAAAACTGATTTAGAATATTTGGAATAATTACACCAATCGTTTTGGTAGAACGATTTTTAAGGTTCAACCCTATAACATTTGGTTTGTAATTTTTTAATTTCGCATATTCTTGAACACGAATTTTTGTTGGTTCACTAATTTCCGGACTATCATTCAACGCCTTAGAAACTGTCGAAACAGAGACTCCTAGTTCCTTAGCAATTTGTTTTAAAGTGGCTTTCGATTTCATTTTACCTATATATAAGGTGTAAATTTATGAAAATTATGGATAGAAGCGAATGGTTTGCGCATATTTGTAAACCATTTTCCTGCTTTACGTTCCAATCTTGTCTAAAAAGACAAGGATTTCCACTTCAATCAGGGCTAATTAGCCATCAATTTAGAGACTATAAATCGTTATAATTCAAAATAATAATTAAAATTCAAAATCCTTTTTGCATATATAATAAATAATTGTACTTTTGCACTCCCTTAATTGGGAATGGAATGTTTAATTAAAATAATATTATGGACGCATTAAGCTACAAAACAGTTTCTGCCAACAAAGCCACAGCTGAAAAACAGTGGATTGTTGTAGACGCTGAAGGTCATAACTTAGGTCGTTTTGCTTCAAAAGTCGCGATGCTTTTAAGAGGTAAATACAAGCCAAGTTATTCACCACACGTTGACTGTGGAGATAACGTAATTGTTATCAACGCAGAGAAAATTAATTTAACTGGAAACAAGTTAGATGACAAAACGTACATCAGACACACAGGTTATCCAGGAGGACAAAGAAGTTTAACTGCTAAAGTAATGCAACAAAAAAACCCTGCATTATTAGTAGAAAAAGCTGTAAAAGGAATGTTGCCTAAAAACAAATTAGGAGCACAATTATTCCGTAATTTAGATGTAAATGTTGGTATTGAGCACAAACATGGAGCTCAACAACCAAAAACCGTTAACCTTAACGACTTAAAGTAATGGGAGTTATTCACAAAATCGGTAGAAGAAAATGTGCAGTTGCACGTGTTTATGTTACTGAAGGTACAGGTAAAATCACTGTAAACAAAAAAGAATTTGCAACTTACTTCCCAACAGCTACTTTACAGTACAAAGTATTACAACCAATGTCTATGACAGAAAATGTAAACAACTTTGACGTAAAAGTAAATGTTTATGGTGGTGGTTCAACAGGACAAGCAGAAGCTGTAAGAATGGCTTTAGCAAGAGTAATGTGTGAAGTTGGCGAAGGAAACAGAGCTATCTTAAAACCAGAAGGATTACTTACAAGAGATCCAAGAATGGTAGAACGTAAAAAATTCGGTCAGAAAAAAGCGAGAAAGAGATTCCAATTCTCGAAACGTTAATACTGAACTTGATTCGGTATCTCTTGAGATTTTCTCAAAATATATTGAACCATCGAATTATTACAAACAGATGCTGAAATTAATTCAGCATATTAAAATTGAATTTAAAACAAAGTTGTCGATATTCCTTATAAAAAGGGAATTAGTTTAGCATCTAAATTTTCAAGACATACCGAAAGTGACTACTTGAAAATTGCTATAACACGGAACGTAAACTATTACACAATGGCAAACAAAATTGACGTTAAAGAATTATTAGAAGCAGGTGTTCACTTCGGACACATGACTCGTAAATGGGATCCAAACATGGCTCCTTACATTTATATGGAGCGTAATGGTATTCATATCATTAACCTATATAAAACTGCTGCAAAAATTGAAGAAGCTGGTGAAGCTATGAAAAAAATTGCAGCATCTGGTAGAAAAATACTTTTCGTAGCTACCAAAAAACAAGCAAAAGATATCGTTTCAGAAAAAGCATTAGCTTGTAACATGCCTTACATCACAGAAAGATGGCCTGGTGGTATGTTAACAAACTTCGTTACTATCCGTAAAGCTGTTAAAAAAATGGCAACAATCGATAGAATGAAAAAAGACGGAACATTCATGACGCTTTCTAAAAAAGAAAGACTTCAAGTTGATCGTCTTCGTGCTAAATTAGAGAAAAACTTAGGTTCTATCGCTGACATGTCTAGATTACCTGCTGCACTTTTCGTAGTAGATATCAAAGCTGAACACATCGCAATCAAAGAAGCACAAAAATTAAACATTCCAGTTTTCGCAATGGTTGATACAAACTCTGACCCACGTGAGGTAGATTATGTTATTCCAGCAAATGATGATGCTTCTAAATCAATTGACAAAATTTTAACTTTAGTTACTGACGCAGTTAAAGACGGATTAGCAAACAGAACTTCTGATAAAGAAGCTGATGATGTTACTGAAGTAGAAACTGTTGAAGAAGTTGCTGCTCCAGAAGCTGCTGTTGTTGAAACTGCTGCTCCAGAAGTAGAAGCTACTGAAACAAGTACTGAAGAATAAAACACAGAAAATTCCAAAATATAAATTCCAAATTCCAAGAAATTATCAATTATTTGATGATTTATTAAAATTGGAATTTGGGATTTGTAAATTGGAATTTCTTTTTTTACACAAATTATTTTTAATCTTAAAATACAAAACAAAATGGCAACAATTACTGCTGCAGACGTAAATAAATTAAGAACAATCACAGGTGCAGGTATGATGGACTGCAAAAAAGCATTAGTAGAAGCTGATGGAAATTTTGATTTAGCAATCGAAAACCTTAGAAAAAAAGGTCAAAAAGTTGCTGCTAACAGATCAGACAGAGAATCTACTGAAGGAGCTGCAATCGCAGTTGTTAATGCTGACAAAACTTCTGGTGTTGTTATCACATTAAATTGCGAAACTGACTTCGTTGGAAAAAATGAAGGTTTCGTAAAATTAGCTACAGATTTAGCTAACCAAGCATTAAACTATGATACTAAAGAAGCATTTTTAGCTTCAGATTTTAATGGTATCACTGTTGCTGACAAATTAATTGAGCAAACTGGTGTTATTGGAGAAAAAATTGAAATCGCTTCTTTCGAAAGATTAAGTGGTGCTTTCGTTGGTTCATACATTCACGCTGGAAACAAAATTGCTGTTTTAACTGCATTATCTGCTAACGTTGAAGGCGCTGAAGAAGCTGCAAGAAACGTAGCAATGCAAGCTGCTGCAATGAATCCAATTGCTTTAGATGAAGCTGGTGTTGATGCATCAATCATTGAAAAAGAAATTGAAATCGCTAAAGATCAATTACGTCAAGAAGGAAAACCAGAAGCTATGTTAGACAATATTGCTAAAGGTAAAATCCAACGTTTCTACAAAGACAACACTTTAGTAAACCAAGATTACATTAAAGATGGTTCTATGAGCGTTGCTTCTTACATTAAATCTGTTGACGGTGGTTTAACTGTTACAGGTTTCAGAAGAGTTGCTTTAGGATAAATATAAAGTACGATTTACGAAGTACGAAGTACAAAGTAATTCAAACAATATAAACCTCGGTTCTTAATTGAATCGAGGTTTTTTATTTTATTTATCTTCACAAAAAATATATGAAAAATTTAGCCGTTATATTGAAATGACTATTTTCTAATTATATTTGTTTAAAAATCACACACTTTGAAAAAGATATTCGCTGCCTTCATATTATCATTGAGTTTTACTTCTATTGCTCAAACTGAAAAAACATTATTTTGGGAAATTTCTGGAAACGGCTTGACCAAAAAGTCTTATTTATATGGCACCATGCATGTAAATGAAAAGATTTCTTATCACCTCTCGGACGCCTTTTATAAACACTTACTAGAAGCCGATATTGTGAGTAACGAAAGTAATCCCGAAAGTTGGGAAGTGCTTTTTGATTTATTGACAAACCAAGAAAATGAGAACTCACAAAAACTTTATAGTCGTTTCAATTTAGCTCCGTTAAAAAAAGAAGCATTGTATCCGTTGTTTTCTAATGTAAATATCTACAACACGATGACTTCTGGAAACAATAGTGAACAAGCTGACTTTCAAGAAAACACCGTTCTTGATATGTTTATACATCAAACTGGTAAAAAATACAACAAAAAAGTAACTGGTTTAGAAGATGCGCAGGAGTCGTTTCTTAAAGTGATGAAAATGCAAAACGACACGAAAGAACCAAAAGAAGAAGTGAGAATAGCTTTAATGAAAATATTGAAAAACAGAAACTTCCAAACAGTATCTAATGATTTTTATAGAGAGAAAGACATCGTAATGCTTGACTCTATTTATAAATTGATTTACTCTAAAAAATCGCATAACATTTTAATTACAGAACGAAATGTTACTATGGCGAATAGCATTGATTCAATTGCTAAAACCGGAAGTTTATTTGCAGCAGTTGGCGCAGCACATTTGGCAGGAAAAGAAGGTGTTTTACAACTTTTAATCAAAAAAGGATATACTGTAAAACCAATAATAGATGTGCTAACACCTGTCGGAGAAAAACAGAAAAAAACAATTGAAGAGTATTTTCCAAATCCATTATTGAATCCTTTTACTACTAAAGATGGAATGCTAAAAATGCCTTTGTTTAAAAATCCGAGAACTATAAACGAAGTAACAGCTTGTATTGATTTGACAAATGGTGGCTCTGTAAACATAAATAGATTGCCTTTGAATTATTTTTTAAAGAAAAAAGATGACACTTTCAATCCAAAAGCATTAGATAGTCTTTTCTTTGAGAATATTGCAGGAACTATCATTGAAAAAAAGTTTTTTGAAACAGAAAACTACAAAGGATACGACATAAAAAACAAAACAAAATCTGGTAATGCACAACGCTATAGATATTACATTACACCTTTAGAAATTATTGCTGTTTCAATGACTGGAACTGGTGATTATGTAAGACTATACGAAAACCAACTGTTTGATAAAATTGAAATTAAAAATCTACAAAGCTCTTGGGATAGTTTTACACCTTTAAAAGGTGGCTTTAGTGTAAAATTACCTTCTTATAGCGTTATACATGGTAATGAAGTTGATAAAATTGATAACGATATCACGATTCAATCTTATGATAAATCTGAAAATGCTTTTTATTTTTTAACCGAAAAATCGTTTAACGGAACTGCAGAACTTGAAAATACTGCCTTTGAACACAAACAAATACAAGCAGAATTTTACATGCAAAACGAGCTGGATGATGTAACACACAACACTTCAACAAACGAATCATCGTCAAAGATTGGTGAGAAAAAAATTAGACTAAAAACCTTTATTAAAGGAAACAAATATTTCCTTCTTGGAACTGTAAATGCTTCAGACAAAAACACAGATAATTACTTCCAATCCTTTGATTTTATTAAAAATAGTCTAACTGAAATAAATAAAGTTTATAATGATACTGTAAACGATTTTAAAGTTGAGATTCCAGAAAAAATCAATAAAAAAACATTTTTGAATTTTGAAGAATATGAGTTTAAAACAAAAAACTTCTTTTTATCAAGAAACAAAAATTATACTTTCTACGCAGACAATGGCAGAGATATAGATTTAGAATACAATAAATTTCACAAATATGAGTCTTTTGAAAATTTGGATTCCTTAAAAAATTATTTTTTTAGCGACTATGCTAAAGATTATAAATCATATATGCATTCAAAAGGCAGATTTCAAAATTTTGAAGAAAATTATGAAGGAAACTTTGACGAAGATTACGACAACCAATCTAATGAATCTTTGATTTATAATTTTATTTATAAAAAAGGGTTTTCCTATTCAAAGTGGTTTGATTTAATAGCGAAAAATGAAGATAAATATGAGTTTCTTTCAAAATCCTACAACTTTAATAAAGAGGATAATACCCATATTTTTGAAGCCGTTGTGTCAAAGTTAAATGCAACTCAAGCAATAAAATATAAAACTTTTGTAAAAGGAAATGCCTATTATAAAATGCAAACTTTAATAGAAAGAGATTATAAAAATGACGATGCGTTTATAGAAAAAACATTTAGTTCTTTAGAACCTACTTCTAAAGACACTACTTCCATTTTTGAAGACAAATTCGATTTGTTTTTAAATGATGTAAATAGTAAAAAAGACACTATCCGATTCTCAGCGATGGAATCTATTGATGAACTAAAAATTGCGGATAAAGATTTTGATGCTGTAACTAACTTCATAGACACATTCAAGTTTAAAGAATCTGAAAAAGAAGCACCTTTGAGTTTATTGATGCGAATTGGTGCTTTAAAGAATCCAAAAACAATTCCGTATTTGGAAGCAAAATATAAAGATGAAAAAACAAAAACCAATACTCAAATTGAAATTTTAAAAGCTTTAACTCGTCAAAAATCTAAAGCGGCTTATCAGAAAATAATTGAATTATTAGAATATGATTTACCGATAACCGACAAGCAATATGATATCACAAGTTTGTTCAGCCTGTTTAATTTAGATTTAGAAAACAGCAAGGAATTGTTTCCAAAAATATTCCAATTTTATAGCATTAAGGAATACAACAAACCTACATTAAATTTATGTAACTCATTATTTGACAAAAATTTAATTTCTCCAAAGAAAATCAGCTCATTTAAAAAAATGGTATTAACAAATGCCAAGTTAGAATACAAAAGAGTCGTAAGCTGGAAAGAAAAAAACATCAAACCAGAAGAAGAAATAGATTTAACAGATGATATCTCTTATGAAACTGTTGTTGATACTGTTGCTGTTGCAATTGATGGAGATGAAGAAGATTACAATTCAGAGGAAACTTCAGCTCCTGTTGATGATTTGATAAACTATATTGATTTATTATACAATTTTCAATCAGATAAAGACACGGATGCTTTATTTCAGAAAATAAAAGGATTGGATATACCAGAATTAAATGTTGAATTATTGCGTTTGGGTGTTGTAAACGATAAAATTAGTAAAGAGGGAATTTTATCAACATTAGAAAATGAAAAGACAAAATTTGCTACAATTCTGTTATTACATTACAAAGACAAATTCAATTTGCTGCCAACGCTAACAGATGATGAAATTGTTGAATCTGCCATTTTAAGTTTTGAAAATCTTAAAACCAAAGATTCTATCGAATTTATTGAAAAACGAATTGAAACAAAAAACAAAAAAGAAATTACTCTTTATTTTTATAAATTCGACAAAACAAGTAGTTATCGAAAAATTAAAAACACCTATATCTACACGATTGCTTTTTTAAGTGAAAAAGGAAAAATCAATCCTTTAGCTTACAAAATTTATGATAAAAAGAAGCTTGAAGACGATGATGATATTACAAAACGCATCAATGCTATAACAAATAAAGCATTAAACGAAGAACACAGAAGAGCAACATTTGAAAAAAACATTGATCGTATGAATATACATTTGTACGATGAATACTAAATTGGAAGTAGAATTATGTTTCAAAATAGAAAAGATATTGTTTATGTAATTCTAGCTGGTATTTTTATCACAAATGCTATTGTTGCTGAATTAACTGGTGGTAAATTAATTGATGTTTTTGGAGTTCCGATGAGCATTGGAATTTTACCTTGGCCTATTGTTTTTATCACAACCGATTTAATCAACGAATACTTTGGTGAAAAAGGCGTTAAGAAACTTTCGCTTATTACTGCAGGATTAATTGCATATACTTTTATCATATTGTTTTTTGCAATCAAAATTCCGTCAACAGGAATTAGTTCGGTTACTACTGAGCAATTTCAAGCCGTTTTTGGACAAAGTCAATTAATTATTATTGGAAGTATAGCAGCCTTTTTAGTTTCACAATTAATTGATGTTACCATTTTTCATTTTGTAAAAAACAGAACTGGCAACAAAATGATTTGGTTGAGAAGTACTGGTTCTACTGTAATTTCACAACTGTTTGATAGTTTTATTGTACTCGGAATTGCATTTTACTTACCTGGAATTATGGATGGAAAAACCTATATTATTTCAGGATTCACTGGATATTCTGTAAAACTAGTAATTGCAATTTTGATGACGCCAATGATCTATTTAGGACATTATTTGATAGAACAATATTTAGCCAAAGATGGAAAATAAAGTACGTTGCGCCTGGTGCGAAAAAGACGATTTATATAGAGATTATCACGATAATGAATGGGGAAAACCGGTTTACGATGACGATAAATTATTTGAGTTTTTAATTCTTGAAACCTTTCAAGCAGGATTGAGTTGGCATACCATTTTGAAGAAAAGAGAAAACTTCAGAGCAGCTTTTGATAATTTTGATTACAAAAAAGTAGCAAATTACGGCGAAGAAAAAGTGCAAGAATTGCTTCAAGATGCTGGAATAATTAGAAACCAATTGAAAATAAGAGGAACAATTTCAAACGCCATTGCCTTTATGGAAGTGCAAAAAGAATTTGAAAGTTTCTCTAAATACATTTGGAATTTCACTGACGGAAAACCAATTGAAAATAATAGAAAATCCTTAAAAGAAGTTACAGCAACTACGCCACTTTCTGACGAAATTAGTAAAGACTTAAAGAAACGCGGATTCAAATTTGTAGGCTCAACGGTTGTATACGCTCATATGCAAGCCACAGGAATGGTAAATGATCATGTGATGGATTGCTGGACGCAGAAGTAGTTTGCAGTCGTAGTTTGTAGTCATAGTTTCAGTATGCAGATTTCAAAATCATCATAAAAACATCTCTCGAAATTTCAAAAGCTCCTAATTTTTCTAAATGGTCGTTATGAACTTGGCAATCCAAAAGTTTGTAATTATTTTGTTTCAAATATTCAATCAATTTTACAAAAGCTACTTTACTGGCATTTGGCACTTTAGAAAACATGCTTTCTCCACAAAAAACATGGCCTAAATCAACACCATAAAGTCCGCCAACAAGTTCACCATTTTGCCAAACTTCAAATGATTTTGCTTTTCCTAATTGATATAATTTTGTGTACGATTTTATAATTGCATCTGAAATCCAAGTTCCATCCTGACCTTTTCTTTCAATTTCTTGACAATTTTTTATGACGGATTCGAAATCTTTATTGATAGTCACTTCAAAAATATTCCGATTAATAATATTTCGAAGACTTTTAGAGACTTTATAATCCTTTGGATTCACAACCATTCTTTCACTTGGCGACCACCAAAGAATGGGTTCGTCTGCATCAAACCAAGGAAAGATTCCTTTATTGTAGGCAAGTAATAGTCGTTCTACAGACAAATCACCACCAAAGGCCAAAATACCTTCATAGGAAGCTTCTTCAACTGGTGGGAAATAAAGTTCTTTGGTTAGGAAATACATTTTTTAGAGAATAGAATATAGAAAAAAGAATATAGAATAAAGAGAAAAGACCTAATAAGTAAAAGCCATTCTAAAATTTACATAAAATTAGAATGGCAGTCTTTATTCTTTTCTCTTTACTCTATTCTCTTATTAGAAAGGTAAATCGTCGTGTTCTTCTTCTTTAAAATCAGTTGCTGGAGCAAATGCTTCTGCTGCAGGCATTGGAGGCATTTGTTGAGCTGCTGCTGGAGCTTCTGTTTGAAGTTTTTCAACTCTCCAACCTCTTATTGAATTAAAATATTTAGTTTCTCCTTGTGGATTCACCCATTCTCTTCCACCTAAATTGATAGAAACTTTTACCGCATCACCAACGGCAACATTATTCAATAAATCACTTTTATCTTGAGTAAATTCAATCATAATGTGTTGTGGATACTGCTCATCAGTTGTAACCACTAATTCTCTTTTTCTGAAAGTAGCACTAACTTGAATTTCTGCGCTTACTACTTTTACTTTTCCTGAAACTTCCATAATATTATTGTTTATTGTTTTGCTAAAAGCACTTTCCAAGCGTTAAGCACCTCGTTTTTATCTAAATATTCTTTAGCTAATTGGTGTTTTTTAACCTCATCATCAGCACTCAAAACACCTTTCACTTCAAAATTTTGTTTTACAAATATAGTAATTTCTTCATTGGTTGGCAATGCTTCTACATTTCCTAATTTTCCTAAATCATTCCCATTAAAAATAGGGCTTTCTCTCACAAATTCTGGAATCGCATCTACTCCTATTCCTAAAGTTGCCAATGGTTTTTCTACTTCAAAAAGCCCTTGATTAGCTCTCGAATACCAATTTCCTCCTAATCTTGAAACCAAGTCAATTTTCATTGGATCAATATTTCCTTCTGAATCCAAAACTGCTTCATTAATGTGCATTTTAACCACTTCACAAATAATCATATTTCCAGCGCCACCTTCAGTTCCTAATGGAATAATTTGATTGACTTTACATTCAAATTGCACCGGACTTTCGGCAACACGATAAGGTTTTATTATTTCTGATGGAATTGGAGTCAGACCCGATTTTGCAAACTCATTAACGCCATCAGGATATTCTGTACTTGATAAAGACATTTGTTGTACAATATCAAAATTCACAACATTGATAACTACTTGACGTGTTTCTTCACAATTAATTAAAGTGTGCTTCGTTGTGTTATTTCTAACTCTTCGCGCTGGTGAAAAAACCAAAATTGGCGGATTAGAACTAAAAATATTGAAGAAACTAAACGGAGATAAATTGGGCTTTCCGTTTTTGTCAATTGTACTTGCAAATGCAATTGGTCTTGGAGCAATAGCACTTTGCAAATATCCTTGCAATTTCATTGGAGAAAGTTCTTTTGGATCAATTGTTAGCATAAAATTTAGAATTTTTACAAAGATAAGAATTCAAGAACAATGGCAATTTGAAAAATCAATTTCAATTTGAAAAAAATCATTACTTTTAAACAAATTTTAAATATGCAATTCTCCGATAGAAGAAACACTACGCGTTGGATAATAATCATCACTTCATTTGTGATTGTTTCTCTTATTTTATGGAATACCTATTCGTTTTTTCAAATCTTCAAACAAGAAGAACGAGTGAAAATGCAACATTGGGCTTTATCACAAAAAAAAATAAATACAGATGATTTAAATGCCGATTTAGAATTGCCTTTGCAAATTATTCAAACTGCAAATATTCCTATCATAGTTACTGAAAAGGATTCTATCATAAATCAAGTAAATATTGAAGATAATATTTTAAAAGACAAAACCAAATTAAGAAACTTTTTACAGCGACTAAAAAACCAGAATGACCCAATTGTGATGAAAATTTCTGAAGGTCGAACTCACAATTTATACTATGGTGATTCCTCATTATTGAATAAACTAAAGTATTACCCAATTGCTTTATTATTCATCATTTTCTTGTTTGGAGCAGTTGTTTACAATTTTTATAAAAGCACTAAAATGGCTACCCAAAATAAACTTTGGGCTGGAATGGCAAAGGAAACAGCACATCAAATTGGAACTCCTTTATCTTCTTTAATTGGTTGGCTCGAAATTATGAAAGCCGATAATGTTGACCAAACCACTGTTTCTGAGATTGAAAAAGACATCAATAGATTACAAACAATAACCGAACGCTTTTCTAAAATTGGATCTGAGCCAGTATTGGAGACTAAAGATATTGTTGAAGAAACTAGAAATTCGTTTGATTATTTAAAATCACGTTTTTCGAAGCAAGTTGAGTTTACATTTTCTGCTCCAAATAGCTCATTATTGGTTTCCATCAATCCGGCTTTGCACAGTTGGACCATAGAAAATTTGATGAAAAATGCTATTGACGCTATGAAAGGCAGAGGGAAATTGAAAATCGTGATTGAAAAAGAAGGTCAAAACATTAAAATCAATGTAATCGATTCTGGAAAAGGAATTCCGAAAAATCAGTACAAACGCGTTTTTGAACCTGGATTTACTACAAAAAGACGTGGTTGGGGTTTGGGTTTATCGTTAACAAAAAGAATTGTTGAAGAATATCATAACGGAAAAATAAAAGTAACTCATTCAGAAATTGATAAAGGAACTACGATGCAGATTTTGTATAAAAAAGTAACTAGTTAATATCTTATTTTATATTTTCTCGATTTAATTTTATTAACTAAAATAGCTTTTTCCCCGTTCCACTTATAGATTTCTTTCCATTCTTTAACATTGAAAATTGGGTTAATTACCTCTTCATCGATTGCTTCGCCTTCTTTAAAAACTTTTATTAAAGTGTCCGGCTTTCCTCCTTTTTCTTTTGGGAAAATGAAATCTTCATTATAAAAATAAATTCCACCATCTGCCGAACAAATTTTTCCTGGCAACTGTATTATCTTAGTCCCATTCCATGCAAAATAATAAAATAACGATGGGATTCCACAAGCTTCACCATTAAAACTGATTCTGTAAACATCCGTTATGTTTTTTAATCCCAAACCGCCAATTGTACTATTTTGAAAATAAGAACTTTCACCCAGCCTTTCCTGAAATGTTTTTTGACCTAAAACCTTATTTTTATCATTTAATATTTTAACCGAAATTGAAAAAACATCCAAACTATCTTTCTTTATAATTTCAAATTTATCAATAGTAGTTAAAAACGTAAGTGATTTCTTTTTGGTATAACCTAATGCTAAAAATCCTTTCCAAAGGTATCCTTTCAAAATAGTGCCAGATTTGTTTGGGTATTCAATTTTTACCCATGAAACAGTTAACCCTTTAATAGCATAATCAACATCTGTTGATTGTAATACCGTTATTTCATCACCAATTTGAAGAGAATCCAATACAACTGCTTTTATTGATGGATTGGCTCTTACATAACAATTTGTTGCGCCAACTATTGCTTTGGTATTTTCATAATTATTCCAATAATAATTATGAAAATTTTTTTCTTGTGAAAAAGATTCAAACTGTGAAATTAATACAACGAAAACAAATAATTTTATCATGTTTTTTCAAATAAAAAACCACAAACTTAAAGCATAAACTATAAATTTGTGGTGAAATACGATTCTATTTTTTTTATAAATTAGCTTGAATTGCAACTACTAAATCTTCAAATTCTTCTTTAGATAAAATAACTTTGTTTTGAAAACGCATTTCATCCATTTCGTTTAACGGAATTAAATGAACATGCGCATGAGGAACTTCCAAACCAATAACAGCCATTCCAACTCTTTTACAAGGAACTGATTTCTCTAGAGCAACGGCAACTTTTTTTGAAAAAGCCATTAATCCTAAATATAAATCATCTTCAATATCAAAGATTTTATTGATTTCTTGTTTTGGTATACATAAGGTATGTCCTTTAGCATTTGGATTTAAATCTAAAAATGCTAAGAAATTATCGTCTTCTGCAATTTTATAACAAGGAATTTCTCCGTTTACAATTTTTGTGAAAATACTACTCATAACTAATCACGTGAAATTTCTAATATTTCAAATTTTAATGTTCCGTTTGGAACCGTGATTTCTGCTATTTCGCCAACAGATTTTCCAAGCAAACCCTTGCCAATTGGTGATGTTACAGAGATTTTTCCTGTTTTTAAATCGGCTTCACTTTCTGCAACTAACGTGTAAGTTAATTCCATTCCGTTGGTTTGATTTTTGATTTTTACATTTGATAAAACCAAAACTTTTGATAAATCTAAGTGACTTTCGTCGATTAACCTTGCATTTGAATATACTTCTTCCAATTTTGCAATTCGCATTTCTAACATTCCTTGAGCTTCTTTGGCTGCGTCATATTCTGCATTTTCAGACAAATCACCTTTATCTCTTGCTTCTGCTATATCTGCTGATGCTTTTGGACGCATCACACTTTTTAAATGGTCTAATTCCTCTTTTAATTTTTTTAATCCTTCAGCTGTATAATACGATATTGTACTCATAATTTTATTCTTTATTAAGCTTCACTTTTTAACTTAAATGAAGTTATTTTTCTGTTAATTTTATATCAAAAATTACTATTTCATCGTTATCATAAAATAGAAAAAATCCCATCGGAACGGGATTTCTTTTTTCAAAGATATATTTTTTGTTTATTAAATTCCTATTTTTGTCTAATAATGTTATACAAAGTTAACTAATTTAATTTTTTTTGAACTAATCTTTTTGTAAAATTTTTAAAATGAAAAAAACAACTCTATTAATTATTCTCGCTACTTTCATTTTTGGATGCAGTAAAGACCGGTTTAATAATGACAATCCTTTTCTTCCTAATTATAATTTCTCTATAGACTTGAATACTAATTTACCGATTTATGCTAGTTTAAAATTCACTGGTAATGCCGTAAAAGCTTTTCCAGCAAATGGTCCGTCAAGAGGCGTTATTGTTTTTAATACTGGAAGCGGTTTTAATGCTTACGATGGTGCTTGCCCCAATCAAGAATTAACATCGTGTTCAACATTAACTATAAATGGGTCTAACGCAAATTGTCCTTGCAATAGTGAAAACTATAATTTATTTACCGGACAATCTCCTGGCCAACAATACGATTTAAAAAGATATCGTGTTGAAGTTAATGGTGATGTTGTTAGAGTCTTCAATTAATATAAAAAGCCAAGTAGAATTAATCCTAACTTGGCTTTTTAATAAGAAATAGATTATAATTAAAAGGTTAGTGTTGCACCAATTAAAAAATTTCTTGTTGCTTGAGGAAAATAACCTGCGCCTTCAATTGTTGTTACCGTTCCTGGATTTGAAAAATCATCGTCAAAAGTATAAAAATAGCCATTCGACTCGAATTTATTATCCAAAACATTATTAATTAATCCTGAAAAAAGAATGGATTTAAGTCCTTTATTAATTTTCCATAAATAGGTAATATTAATATCGTGAAAGTGGTACTCTTTAAGAATAGATCTTTCTGAATCAATATTTCCCATAAATTGTTTACCAACAAACTTATTCAAAATGGTAAAATTCAAATGCTTGTTTACAGCGTACGTCATTGCATTTCCAACAACTAGATTTGGTGAAAAAGCTATATCTGTATTTCCTAAGTTTTGAAGTACTCCATCACGTTGAAAGAAGAAATCTTCGTTCTTGTTTTGACTTAAAGTCATGTTTGGTTGAAGTGTAAACTTACTTCCCAATTTCAAAGTAGATTCTAACTCCAATCCCAATCGATAACTTGAACCGCTGTTGGTAAAAATTGGCGAACCAACATCATTCAAAGCTCCAGTTAAAACCAACTGATTTTTATATCGCATGTAAAAAGCATTTGCATTGACAATCATTTTCTTGGAGGAATATTTCCAACCCAATTCAAGATCAAATAAGCGCTCAGATTTTGTGCTTCCGTTTTCATAATCGTCTCTTCTTGGTTCTTTGTTGGCAATTCCTGCAAAAGTGTAAAAAGCATTTTTGCTGTTCAATTGATAATTTAAACCAACTTTTGGATTAAAAAATCTAAACGTATCATTTACATCATCAAATCGGAAACTATTGGCTTCATAAAATACCATTCGATATTGTAAATCTGCAAACACATTTAGTTTCCCAAAAGTTTGTGATGCTTTTACATAAGCATTCACATCATCTTTGTTTCCAATATTATTGTAGTATCTGTTTGAATTTGGAACATAATATTGCGTCCAAACTACCTCTCCAAAATGTTTTCCTAAATAACGGTTTGCAGCGCCACCAAACAAGACGTCAGTTTTGCTGTTTTTATAATTTAAGGTAAAAGTCGTGCCAAAAAAATCGTTATCCAACCATCTTTTTCTAATTAAATCTGAGGCTATATTTCCTTGAAAATCGGGCAAGAAATAATCGGATAAAGTTTCGTCTTCTCTATATTGTTCAAAATACCCTTTACCAATGGTATAGTGAAGAGCTACATTAGAAGACCATTTTTCTGACCATTTTTCTGACCAATGCAATTGAAAATGATTTTGCCAATAATTATCGGTTTCGTTATCGTGAAAACGCATGGTTCCATCAGCGTCAAAATACATTCCTGCCGGATTGAACGTTCTATCGTTTTTTAATTTGTCCAAATCCTCTATTCCATACCATGCTTGATATGTTTTTTCTTTTCCACCAAAAAACAAGGCTTTAATTTGAGTTGATTTATTAATATAATTGGCATTAAAAAAATAACCAAACATATCGGTAGCAGCTCTATCAATATAACCATCAGAAGCGATTTGAGAAATTCTTCCGTTAAATTCAAAATTATTGTGTAAACCTGTTCCGAAAGCTAATGTATGTTTTCTTGTGTTGAAACTTCCAACAGAATTAGCAATTTCTGCATAAGATTTTTCTTGAAAAGATTTGGTTTGCATGTTCAAACTTGCGCCAAATGCACCGGCACCATTCGTTGACGTACCAACACCACGTTGTAATTGAAGACTTTCTACAGATGAGGCGAAATCAGGTAAGTTTACAAAAAATGTACCTTGACTTTCGCTGTCATTGAACGGAACTCCGTTTAAAGTGACATTGATTCTGGAACCATCGGTTCCTCTTACTCTCATATAAGTGTAACCAATTCCGTTTCCAGCATCGGTTGTAGAAACTACAGAAGGTAAATAATTAAGTAAAATTGGAATGTCTTGCCCAAGATTTCTAGGAGCAATTTGTTCTTTACTAACATTAGTAAAAGTAACTGGATTGTTTTTTTGAGCTCGAACACCAGCAATTAAAACTTCATCAAGTGTTGTAACTTTTGTTGTGTCCTTGGGTTTCTCTTGAGCAATAGAGAAAATAGATAATAGAAAAAAGAAAATTGATAATAGACTTCGTAATTTAAATCTTTGTGCCTTCGAGTCTTTGTGGCAAGTTTTTTTAAATAAAATTTCCATCCGTAAAATAAATTATACGAATAAAAAGAGGTAATTATTCTTGGTTAAAAAAATAAAAATGTTTGTTTCCTGTGACAAAGTTCAGCGTGCACTCTGTTTTGTCACTTTTCCCTAAACAGCATTACCTGTTCTAGGTTCATTGGGTATAATCTCAGCTCGTAATTTAGAGCACCCCTTTTGAGACGATGCAAATATAAAAAAAGTATTAAGTTAAAAGTATTAAGTATTAAGATTTTTTATCTTGATACTTAATATATCAGTCTTAATACTAAAAATCAGGCTTTTTCCTGTTCTGCTTTATTTCAGAATTGGATGATTTGTCTTTTAATCTTTTTTCGATTACTGATTTTGGGATTTTGGTAGCTTTTCTTTCTTTTGGAATTACTAATGATTTTTCTATCAACTCGAGAAATCTTTTTATAACGATTTCTTTATTTTTAAGTTGGCTTCTATCTTCATCACAGTTTAAAATTAAAATTCCGTCAAGAGTTAATTTGGATTTTAACTTCTTTTTAGACCTTTCTTTTTCTTCTTCTGAAAGTGACTGAGAATTGATTATATCAAATATCAAAACTACTTTGGACGAAACTTTATTTACGTTTTGTCCGCCAGCCCCTGAGCTTCTTACGGCCTTGAAAGAAAGTTCTGAAATGATTTTATCCTTATCCATTTGTTGATTGATGAGCAGGTTTTAACAAATCGTTTACTGTTTTCACTGGGTTGAAAGTTATTAATGGAACTTCAACAAAAACGGTTAACCATTTTGCCATTGCTCCATTCCAAAGTCCCGGTAGTTCGAATGCTCTTAATGATTTTCCTTTGTTGTTTTTTTCAACAATAAAGCCTGATTTTTTATCTATGAAC
>CANGUP010000050.1 GCA_947457105.1 Flavobacteriaceae bacterium | reverse complement strand
GATGTAATGAGAGTTATGAATAAATATGTTCTTGAAGATAATTTAAGAATCATTGTTACAGGTAAAGGTTCAGAGGTTATTCCTGGTTTAGAACGATTAAAAATTCCAATGTTCTATTTTGATAAATTTGGAAATCCAACTGAGAAACCAGCTATGAAAAAGCCTACTCCTTCTGGAGTTACTGTGAAAACAGTTATGGATAATTATATCAAAGCTATTGGTGGAGATAAAGCTGTAGCTGCTGTGAAAACTATTTTCTTAACTGGTTCTTCAGAAATTGAAGGTGCACCAGCGCCATTATCTTATGTTGTGAAAAAAGACGTAAAAGGAAAAACATTATCTAAACTAGAATTAGTTGGAATGATGGAACTTTCTAAACAAGTTATAGGTGATAAAAGCGGATATTCTTCAACTCAAGGTCAAAAGAAAGATTTAACGCCAGAAGAATTTGCTGAGAAAAAACCTTTAGCAACAACATTCGAAGAATTAGCATTAGCTAACAAAGCTGACGTTGTTGTAGACGGAATAGAATCAATAAATGGAGTTGATGCTTATGCTATTAAAAATGGTAAAACAACTATTTACTATGATGTAAAAACAGGTTTAAAACTTTTGTCATCAACAACATCTGAAAGAAATGGTCAAAAAATGACTTCTACAATTACTTTCAATGACTATAAAGATGTTAAAGGAATTAAAGTACCATTTAATATCATCATGTCTCAAGGAAGAGAAATAGATAT
This sequence comes from Flavobacteriaceae bacterium, assembly GCA_947457105.1. Lineage (GTDB taxonomy): Bacteria > Bacteroidota > Bacteroidia > Flavobacteriales > Flavobacteriaceae > Flavobacterium. The sequence goes on along the minus strand of CANGUP010000050.1, from coordinate 20,616 downwards.
CAAAATTTCTGATGTAAAAATCAACGAAGGTGTTACCGATGCTGATTTTCAGTAATTAGGTAGAAATAATAAAGTTAAAAACCGTTTCGTGTTATGTGAAACGGTTTTTTATTTTTGAACACTGAACACTATTTCTTACTCGACAAATAAACTCCAATCAAAATAATAAAGGCTCCAATAAATTGAATTGGTGTAAGCATTTCATTGTCTAATAATCCCCAAAAGAAAGCCACAATCGGAATTAAATAAGTTACTGAAGTAGCAAAAACTGGCGATGAAATTTGAATCAATTTAAAGAAAATAATATTCGCAATTCCTGTCCCAACAACGCCAAGAATAATGATGTAAATCATAGAATTTTGAACTTCTGCATTTTCTACAACAGATAAAAAGTCGGTTGAGAATAATACAATCAAAGCTGGAACCAACATTACCAAAAAGTTTCCTGTAGAAATACTCAAAGGTTTAACATCAGATAAATGTTTCTTTAGCAAATTCACATTTGTTGCATAACAAATAGAAGCCACAAGAACTAAAATAGTGTACCAATAATTTTGATTTGGATGATTTATAGCACCATTTACAATAAGTAAAATAGTTCCAATTAAACCAATGATTACACCAAAAACTTGGGTTCGTTTGAAGCTTAAACCAAATGCCAATCCACCAATAATTAAAGTGTTTAAAGGTGTTAATGAATTTAAGATAGAACTCACCGAACTACTAATCTGTGTTTGAGCAATTGCAAAAAGAAATGCCGGAATAAAAGTGCCAAACAAAGAAGTTAAAGCAATGTATTTCCACTGATTTTGTTTTATTTCTGTGACGCTTTTAAATCCTATTATGATTAGGAATATAGCAGAGAAAATAATTCGTAACGAACCCAATTGCATCGGCGATAATCCAACCAATCCTTTCTTGATTAAGATAAAGGAACTTCCCCAAATCAAGGCAAGAACGGTTAAAAACAACCATTTTAATGTATTTGTTTGCATAGCATTTTTTTAACACCACAAAATTGACATAATTTTATGAATTGTCGCATAAAAAAAGTTGTAATTTTGTAGAAGTAATAAGAATCAAAAAATTTAAAAATATATACAATGAGAATTTCAAGAGGAGTCGTTGGTCTAGCATTTGCATCAGTGCTTTTTGTAGGATGTAAAAATACAGATAGAAAACCAACAGAAGTTAGCGGAGAGAATCTGAATCAAGTTCAGATTAAAAAGGAAATCGCAGCTGCTACAAAACCTGAAACAGCAACATTTCATATTGAAGGAATGACTTGTGCAGTAGGATGCGCAAAAACTATCGAAGAAAAATTAGCCGAAATGGAAGGTGTTCAAAATGCGAAAGTTGATTTTGAAACAAAAACGGCTACTGTAAATTTTGATTTAGACAAATTAAAATCAGATGATTTAGTAAAAGCAGCAGAATCTTGCGCCGATGGAAAAACATATAAAGTTTCTGATGTAAAACTAGGAAATGAAGCTTAATTATTATTTCAAATTAATAATGAAAGGATTCGTAATTGAATCCTTTTTTGTTTTACTTCCACTTCAGCGATTCCATTAAATTTTGCATATCATTTTTGATATAATCTGCAGCAGGCATTATCGAATCATAGTTTGGTTTGGCATAGAAATAAACCGAACCTGTCAAGAAGTGTTTTGTACTATCGGTTACGTAAAACTGTGAGTTGGTAGCAGCATTTCCGCCAACACGATAAAACATTCCATATACTTTTTTTTCAGTATTCATAAATGGTTGCTCTAAGATGTCGTCGGCTTTAATAACGTGCTCGTAAGTTAGTTTTTGAGCGTCACGAAGCAATTTATCAATGTTACCATTTACAGATTTATAAGTTAAATAAATCGTTGCTTTCATCTTCGGATAAGTTATCGTAAAACCACAATCAGTTTTTTCTTTTATAACTGCTACCGAATTGATATTGAAGGTAAACGGACAATGATTTTCAAAAGCAGCATATTCTGCTACCGGATAATCTAATCGCAATTGGCTTGATGGTTTTGGCAAAACATCGTCTTTACAACTTGTAAAAATTACAACGCTAAAAGCTAAAGTCAATCCTACTATATAATGAAATGGTTTACGCATCAATGGTAACTTTTATTTGTTTAACTCGTTTTTTATCTACTACTTCTATGGTAAATAAGCAGTTTTCAAATTGTATTTTTTGTCCTTTTTTCGGAAAATTCCCTAATATTTCTAAAATAAATCCGGCTAAGGTTTCGGCTTCTCCTTTTCTTATTTCAAATAAATCTTCGTCAACATCAATAATTCTGTAGAAATCTTTTAGGTTAATTTTACCTTCAAACAAGTAATTTCTATCATCAATTTGAGAAAAATTAATGTTCTCATCATCAAACTCATCACTAATATCACCTACAATTTCCTCAATAACATCCTCTAAAGATACAATTCCTGACGTTCCGCCATATTCATCAACAACAATAGCCAAATGACTTTTCATACCTTGAAAATCTTTCAATAAATTGTCTAGTTTCTTATTCTCAGGAACAAAAAAGGGTTCACGTAGTAACGTTTTCCAATCAAATTCTTTCTTATTAATGTGCGGAATCAAATCCTTAATAAACAAAACGCCTTCTATGTGATCAATATTGTCTCTGTAAACTGGAATTCGCGAATAACCTTTTTCAACAATCTTTGGAAATATTTCTGCAAACGTTTCTTCAATGTCTAAAGCAAATAAATCAATCCTCGGACTCATGACTTGTTTAGTATCTGTATTCCCAAAAGAAACGATGCCTTCCAATAGTTTTTGCTCTTCTTGGGAAGTATCGTCGGAAGAGGTTAATTCTAAAGCTTGAGATAATTGATCAACGGAAAAATTGGTTTTTTGTTTGCCTAATTTCTCTTGAATAAAGTTGGTTATTGAACGTAAAGGTATGCTTACAGGCGACAAGACTTTATCTAAAATCGAAATAGGATAAGCAATAAAACAGGCAAATTTTACATTGTTTCTACTAGCATAAACTTTAGGTAAAACTTCTCCAAAAAGTAAAAGTAAAAATGTAACCAAAACAACTTCAACTATAAATTTTAGAAGAGTTGATTCAATTACTGAAAAAACACTATTTAACGAGTAAGAAAAAAGAATTACAATACCAATATTGATAAAATTGTTAGCCACCAATATTGTTGCCAATAATTTTTTTGGTTTGGCAAGTAATTCTGAAATTACTTTCGCTGTTGAAGAATTTTTTTTTGACAAATCGTCCAAATCGGTTTGATTTAGAGAAAATAATGCTACTTCTGATCCTGAAATCATCGCAGAGCAAAAAAGCAAAATTATAATTCCAATGATGCCAAAAAGCATGTTGGTGTCTAAGGTAGAAAATAATGTAAAACTGGGCTCTGGGTCCAAATTAAATTAAATTAGTTAAACATAATTAATAAGGCATGTCGTTTTCGATAGCCGAATTAGGCGCCTCAAAGTTACCGCTTTTAGGTTCAGAACCTGAAATTTGTTTGTTGCCTTCAGTATCTTTTTTTACATTCAAAAAGGTAAATTCTGTAACTTGAATTTCTGTAGTATATTTTGTTGAACCATCTTCTGCTTGCCATTGGCGCGATTTTATTCTGCCTTCAACATATATTTTATCACCTTTCGTAAGGTATTTTTCACAAATTTCGGCAGCTTTATTTCTAACTACAAGATTGTGCCACTCCGTAGAAGTGATTTTTTCGTTGGTAGATTTATTGATATAAACTTCATTAGTCGCCAATGGAAAACGTCCAATGCAGTTTCCTCCTTCAAAATAATGCATCTTAATATCGTCACCTAAATGACCAATTAGCATAACTTTATTCAATGTTCCGTTCATAATTCAATAATTTGAGAAATTCAAAATTACAAATTAAATAGAATATTTCTCAATAAAATTATAAATTACTATCGGAAAAGGATAATTTCTTAAGGAATTCAGGATAATTCCATTCATTAATTTATTTGAAACTTCAACTTTATAAAAATTAATATGCAGTTTTTGATGTGATAATTTGTGAATAATCTGATTATCATTATAAATTGAGATGTCTTTAATTTCTAAATTAGAATAGTTTTCATGAACTAATTTATACAAAACATCAAATTCAATTTCATTCTCGGTTTCAATTACTGGAAATTCATATAAGTTGTGCCAAATTCCTTTTTCAGTTCTTTTATTGATTAATGTTGTTTCAGAATCATCTAAGAAAATCAAATAGTTAAAAAACTTATCGGTAACTTTAGTTTTTTTCAATTTTACAGGAAGTTCAGAAACTTTTTTCTTTTGTAAAGCAGCACAACTATTATTAAAGATACAAATTTCACAATTCGGATTTTTAGGAACACATTGCAAAGCACCAAATTCCATAATCGCTTGATTAAACAATGCAGGATTATCATTCGGAATCAACTCTTTTGCCAATGCTGTAAATTCTTTCCTTGCCGAACTCGAGGCAATATCGGTTTCAACATTAAAATATCTTGCTAAAACTCTGTAAACATTTCCGTCAACTACAGGAACAACTTCGTTAAAAGAGAAAGAAGCAATGGCAGCAGCAGTATATTCACCAATTCCTTTCATTTTTAATAAGTCGTTATAATTGTTTGGAAAATTTCCGTTGAAGTTAAAAGCTATGATTTGAGCCGTTTTGTGCATATTTCTTGCTCGTGAATAGTATCCTAATCCTTGCCAAAGTTTTAAAACTTGCTCTTCATCGGCTTTCGCCAAATCAAAAACAGTAGGAAAAGCTTCCATAAACGATAAAAAATAAGGCATTCCTTGTGCTACACGAGTTTGTTGTAACATAATTTCAGATAGCCAAATAGGATAAGGGTTGTTGGTGTTTCGCCATGGTAAATCGCGTTTATTTTGTAAATACCAATGCAATAATGAGTTAGAAAATTCCATATAAATTTTAAGATTAACAAAAGTATAACTTTATGTAATTAAATTTTAATCAATTATCCTTGAAATATTGTTTTTTTAATTCCTATATTTGCACTCTCAAAAAAAATACACATAATTATTAAATACGAAAGAAAATGACGAAAGCAGACATCGTAGCGAAAATTTCAGAAAAATTAGGACTTGAAAAAGGTGATGTTCAATCAACGGTTGAAGCATTAATGGAAGAAGTAAAAACTTCTTTAGAAAATGGAGATAACGTTTATTTAAGAGGTTTCGGTAGTTTTATCATCAAAACTAGAGCTGAAAAAACTGGTAGAAATATTTCAAAAAATACTACAATTAAAATTCCTGCTCACAATATTCCAGCATTCAAACCTGCAAAAGTATTTGTAGAAGGAGTAAAAACTAAAACTGAAGTAGCAGTTTAAAAACTTATTTATTAATCACAAAAAATCAACCTATGCCAAGCGGTAAAAAAAGAAAAAGACATAAGGTAGCGACGCACAAACGTAAAAAAAGAGCGAGAGCTAACCGACACAAAAAGAAAAAGTAGTTTTAAACTACTTTTTTCTTTTTAAACGTTCATTGAAAACGAAATTTAGTAATCAGTATTCAGTCATAGTAAGCAGTCTGCTAAATGAAAACTGCTACTGCCAACTAAAATTCACCGGGTAAAAACCTGTAAAAAATGTTTAATCCATCTGTGTCAAAAAGTTTATGGTTTATGGTTTAAGAGTTTATGGTTTAACTATAAACAACAAACTATAAACAACAAACAATAAATACAGATAAAAATTTACAACATGAATAAAGAACTTATCATTCGCAAGGATGACAATGCTGTAGATTTTGCCTTATTAAAAGATGGAAAACTAATTGAATTACACAAAGAAGAAGAAAAAAAGAACAGTTTTGCTGTAGGTGATATTTTTATTGCTAAAATCAGGAAACCTGTTGCTGGATTAAATGCTGCTTTTGTAAATGTTGGCTACGAAAAAGATGCCTTTTTACATTATCATGATTTAGGTCCGCAATTAGCTTCTTATTTGAAATTCATTAAACTTGTAAGCGCAGGTAAAATAAAAGATTTCTCCCTAAAAAACTTTCAGTTTGAAAAAGAGATTGATAAAGATGGTGCAATTTCAGATATTCTGAGTGCCAATCAATCTGTTTTAGTGCAAGTGGTTAAGGAACCAATTTCTACCAAAGGTCCAAGAATTAGCTCTGAGCTTTCTTTTGCTGGTAGATATTTAGTTCTTGTCCCTTTTTCTGATCGAGTTTCTGTTTCACAAAAAATAGAAGACAAAGCCGAAAAAGACCGATTGAAAAAATTGGTACAAGCAGTCAAACCAAAAGGATTTGGTGTTATTGTGAGAACAGTAGCAGAAGGCAAAAAAACAGCCGAACTAGAAAAAGATTTGCAAAACCTAAACGATAGGTGGCTTGCAATGTGTAAGAAATTACCAACTGCTCATCATCCGTCCAAAGTGTTAGGAGAACTTAACAAAGTTTCTTCAATGCTTAGAGATATTTTCAACGATACTTTCACCGGTATTCAAGTAGATGATGAAGAGTTGTTCCAAGAAACGAAGGACTATATAGCCGAAATAGCACCTTCAAAACAAAACATGGTGAAGCTTTACCAAAATAAAGATCTTCCTATTTTTGAGAAATATCATATAGAACGTCAAATAAAAACCTCATTCGGACGAACAGTTTCCATGAGTAAAGGAGCTTATTTGATTATAGAACATACAGAAGCGCTTCACGTTATTGACGTAAACAGCGGAAACCGTTCTAACAAGGCAACGAATCAGGAAGATACTGCTCTAGAAGTAAATATGATTGCCGCAGCAGAAATTGCGCGTCAGTTAAGACTTCGCGACATGGGCGGAATTATTGTAGTCGATTTTATCGATATGCAAAATCCTGAAAATCGTCAAGTGCTATATAATTTCTTAAAAGAAGAAATGGAAGATGATAAAGCCAAACACAAGATCTTACCACCAAGTAAATTTGGATTAGTTCAAATTACTAGACAAAGAGTAAGACCAGAAGTAAATATTGAAACAAGGGAAGAGAATCCTAATAATTTGAGTAGCGATGTAGATGCACCAATCCAAATTATAGATAAGATTACTTTTTCACTTGAAAAAATCATGAAAGACCATAAGAAAGTAAAACTTAATGTTCATCCTTTCGTGGCAGCATACCTTAAAAAAGGTTTTCCATCAATACGTTCAAAGTGGTTCTTTGAACATAAAAAATGGGTGAAAATTATACCTCGTGACGCTTACACGTATTTAGAATACCGATTCTTCAACGATGAAGGAAAGGAAATTCAATAAAACAAACCGTTATTCTTAATTGAGTAACGGTTTTTTTTTACCTGAAGTCCACTGGACTTCCTCCTCTTAATATCAAATCTCGTGACGCTTACACGTACCTAGAATATCATTTTTTTGATAATCAAGGAAAAGACACACACGAATATCGGAACTGACCGATACAAAACCAGAAGAAAAACTCGATATATAATCCTTGTATAAAGTGAAGTCGGAATCAAAATCGGCAGCCGATTTTTAGAACAAGAATGCAATACAATAATTGCAAGAAACAAACCGATTAACTTGCTGGTTTTCAAGTGTTTTTTGGAATTATTGGTTAGAACTTTTTGATTTGAAAATATTATTTTTAACACTTTCAATTAATGCTATAACAGAAATAAATTTTAAATATTGTAGTGAATGTAAAATAAATTTTTGGACTATTTTTCTTGTAAAAAAAGTAATGATGTTACTTTCTTTTTTCGGCAAAAAAACGCTTCATTAAGTCGCCACATTCTTGTGCTAAAACACCTTGATTTACTTGGGTTTTTGGATGTAATTTTGTTCCTAAAGTTTGAAATCCGCGTTGTTCGTCTCGAGCACCGAAAACAATTTTAGATATTTGACTCCAATACAAAGCACCGGCGCACATTTGACAAGGTTCGAGTGTAACATATAAAGTACAATCTTTTAAATATTTTCCACTAAGGAAATTGGCAGCCGCAGTTATCGATTGCATTTCGGCGTGCGCCGTTACATCGTTTAATAATTCAGTAAGATTATGACTTCTAGCAATGACTTTATTGTCAATTACAATTATGGCACCAACAGGAATTTCACCTTTTTCAAAAGCGATTTCGGCTTCTTGCAAAGCTTTTTTCATGAAGTATTCGTCGGTGAAAATGTTTTCCATAGAACAAAAATAGGAATTCAATTCGTACATTTGCTAAATGTTAGAAAATTTACTTCAAAACATCAATAATCCATCTGATTTAAAAAAATTAGAACCTTCGCAATTGCCTCAACTGGCTAAAGAATTGCGTGATTTTATTATTGATGTGGTTTCTGTAAAAGAAGGTCATCTTGGCGCAAGTCTTGGTGTGATTGAACTGACAATTGCTTTGCATTATGTTTTCGACACACCAAATGATTTATTGGTTTGGGATGTTGGTCATCAAGCTTATGGACATAAAATTCTCACTGAACGAAAAGAAAATTTTCATACCAATCGACAACTTGCTGGCATTTCTGGTTTCCCAAAACGTAGTGAAAGTGTTTATGATACTTTTGGCGTTGGACATTCGTCAACTTCTATTTCTGCTGCTTTGGGCATGGCGATTGCATCTCAATTGAAAGGTGAAGATAAACATCATATCGCTGTGATTGGTGATGCGTCAATTGCTAGCGGAATGGCATTTGAAGGTTTAAATCATGCTGGAGTTACTGATGCGAATTTGTTAGTAATTTTGAATGATAATGCTATCGGAATAGATCCAAGCGTTGGTGCTTTGAAAAACTATTTGACATCGGTTAAAGAAGGAAAAAATCCGAAGCAGAATAATATGATTAAATCGTTGAATTTTGATTATTCAGGACCAATTGATGGACATGATTTTAAAGCTTTGATTTCTGAATTGGAGCGATTGAAAAAAGTAAAAGGACCAAAATTTCTTCATATAATTACTACCAAAGGTAAAGGTTTGCAACAAGCCGAAGAAGACCAAGTGAAATATCACGCACCTGGAAAATTTGATAAAACTACTGGTGAAATTCATCCAAAATCGGAAGAAAACTTACCTCCAAAATTTCAAGATGTTTTTGGTTGGACTTTAGTTGAATTAGCTACAAATAATCCAAAGATTATTGGAATTACACCTGCAATGCCAAGTGGAAGTTCATTAAAGTTCATGATGGATGCTTTTCCTAACAGAGCTTTTGACGTTGGAATTGCCGAACAACATGCTGTGACTTTAGCAGCTGGAATGGCAACGCAAGGAATGGTGGTTTTTTGCAACATTTATTCTACTTTTTTGCAACGTGCTTACGACCAAGTGATTCATGATGTTGCTTTACAGAATTTACCTGTAATTTTTTGTTTGGATAGAGCAGGATTGGTTGGAGAAGATGGTGCAACGCATCATGGCGTTTTTGATTTGGCCTATTTGCGATGCATTCCCAACATGATTATTTATGCGCCAAAAGATGAAATTGATTTGCGAAACATATTGTATACTGCTTCGTTAGGTTTACAACTTCCAATTGCTATTCGTTATCCGAGAGGAAGAGGGAAGTTTGCAGATTTCAGAAAGCGGATTTCAGATGATAAATTTCAGAACATTGAAATTGGGAAGGCACATTTGCTGAAAAGTGGCACTAAAATAGCGGTTTTATCTACTGGTTTTATTGGTAATAATGTGGAATTGGCTTTGGATAAAAGTACAAATGCTAATGAAATTGCTCATTATGATTTTGGTTTTGTAAAACCATTAGACGAAAAGTTGTTGCATGAAATTTTCAATTCATTTGAAACTATAATTACTATTGAAGATGGTGTAATTAAAGGTGGATTTGGGTCTGGAATTATCGAATTTGCATCTGAAAATAATTATAAAAATACCATAAAAATGATCGGAATTCCTGATGATTTTATAGAACATGGAACAGTGGAAGAGTTGCAACAAATCTGTAAAATTGACGTTAAAAGTTTAGAAAAGCTTTTTTCTACTATTTGATTTTACGATTTTTGCGCAACTTTTAACTTTTTTATGTCATGAGATTCTTCTTCAAATCTTCTGTAGTTTTACTTTTGCTACTTACACAAATCACTTTTTCTCAGGAAATTCAAACTAAGTTACTAGATACTATTTCTCATTGGGAAAAGAAAAATGTGGTTGGTTTGGATATTAGTCAAATAGCATTTATGAATTGGAATGCCGGAGGAAATAGTTCTGTATCTGGTTTGTTGAAAGGTAATTTTGTTAGAAAATACACTACAGACAATGTTAGATGGGTTAATGAGATGATTTTTAGATATGGTGTAAATAAACAAGATGGTGTAGAACTCAGAAAAACAGATGATGCTTTTCAATTAAATTCTACTTTTGGTTATAGACAGGACACTATTTCAAATTGGTATCATTCAGCTAAACTAAATTTTAACACTCAGTTTACCAATGGATATTCTTATCCTAATACTGATAAAGCTATTTCGAAACCATTTGCACCAGCTTATATTTTTCTGGGGATTGGAGCAGAATACTCCAATAAAGAAAAAAAGATTAACGTATATATTTCTCCATTGACACAAAAAACGACTTTAGTTTTAGCACAAGAATTGGCTAATCAAGGAGCTTTTGGAGTTACTAAAGCAAGTTATGATGAAAATGGAAATATGATTAGCCAAGGTAAAAAGTCTAGAACAGAATTAGGTTTCTTAGTAACAAGCGTATACAAAAAAGAAGTTTTTAAGAACATAATAGTTGAAAACAGATTGAATTTATATTCAGATTATATAAACAAGTTTGGGAATATTGATGTGGATTGGCAAATGCAATTTGATTTAGTTGTAAATAAGTATGTTAGAGCTAATATCGGAGCGCATTTAATATATGATGACGACATTAAGGCAAAAGAGGAAATAAATAATGTTCAAGTAACTGTTGGTCCAAAAGTTCAATTAAAACAAATGTTGGGAATAGGAATAATTTATAATTTTATATAAATAAAAAATGCCCCAAATAGTGTCTAACTTTTTGGGGCATGTTCAATTAATGAAAGTCTTTTTTTTATTTATAACTTTTATTTAGTTTTTAATAATTTTTTGAGTGAAGTTAACATTGTCACCATTCACTTTTAAAATGTACATTCCAGATTGTAAGCCGTTTAAGTTTAATGATTTCTCAGTATTAAAATCCTCATTTTTATATTCACTTACTATTCTACCATTGATATCAATAACCTGAATATTTACTTTTCCTACGTAGTTGTTGATTCGTACATTAAGTAATCCATTTGTTGGATTTGGATAAATTCTGAATAATTCGTTGTTTTCAAAATAATCAACGCTTAAAGTACAGTTTGGACCTGGAGCAAAAGCTGTAAAATCTTCAACTTGATCATTACAATTTTGATTACTTCCAGCAGACGCATTTAAACCAACACCTCTTCTTCTAAAAACTTCGGCAATTAAACAATAATCTTGTCCTCCAGTTGTCGCTTGATCTGCTGCAAATAAAGCGTCTCTTGCTGAAATAACAGTCGGGCTACATGGTTGTAATTTAAGTCCATCAAGAACTAATCTCATTACTTTATTGTTACCGCCTGTTCCAGTATATTTATTATCATCATATCCATATTTTTGAATATAAGCCCAGTTCAAATCCCAAAGGACTGTTGCCCAAAAATCACCATTTACATATCTGTATGAAGTATTGGCAGGGTCTGTTGGTATTGGAGAATTTGAATCAGCATAAGTTAATGGGTTTATAGACATATCAGTTGTGTATGGATATGATCTTAAACCATTACCAGTAGTTGGTTCACTCAACACGAAAGTTGCTAGTCCTTTTGGCGTAGTACCTACATCACCGGGTTTTATTTGCATCATCATGGCAAACCAATCTGACCAACCTTCTCCCATTTGGTCATAATTTTGAAGACAACTAGAATTTAATCTACCACCTGCTAACCTATTAGATATACCATGACCAAATTCATGACTAATGATACCATTATCAAAATCGCCATCAGAGTTTACGAAAGGTTGTTTTTGTAATTTAATTGTAACAGGACCATTTTGCATTTCAGCAATAATAGCTTCTCCAACTTCTTGTGTTACAAAAACAGCTGGAATTGTAATGTTAATATCCGCTCCACTCATTGTAACAAGTTGATTGGGAACATTGTTTACAACAATTACAGCAATAGCACCGGCATTTTGAGCATTAAGTACTTTAGATACAAACGTGCAATCTCCCCTTCTTAATATAACAATTTTTCCATTTAATTCTGTATCGTTAGAAGCTGGTGTACAAGCTATTGATGTTGTAGGATCAGTATCTAGATATAAAGCAACCTCAGTTTGTATAAAGTTTGGAGCTGAGGGAACAGGAATATTTCCCGGATCAAAACCATTATCAGCCGAATAATAATCTCCTGCAATTGAAGATGGAGACAGAACAAATAATGATTTTGGGCCATAGTTCCATAAGAACATTTGCATTCTTGGTCTAGAGCCATCAATAGGAGTTGAAAAATTAGCATTATTTGTTGCTGGTGTAGCTATTTGTGAGCCGTCTTGTGCATCACCCCAAACTGCATCTGAAGCAGATCCACCACTAATGTAGTTTGTTTGTTGGAAGTTTCCATTCGGCTCATTAAATCCATATTGATACCAAACGTCATGTAAAACGTTTATCATGTAAAACAAATTGGTAGTTGCTGCACTAATGTAGGTATTTGCGCTAACAGTTGTTCCTGGATAAGGAAAATCAAAACTTAATGCGGCACCACCATCAGGAGCAAAACCACTATTTGCCGGATTTGTATTGTGTGATGTTGGGTTTACACTTGTAAAATCTGCTCTAGCCCATGTATTGTTACCTCTTGTGTAAGTATATTTTAAACTTGCAGTGTTTAAAGCAAGAGTATTTGTATCATGCCATCCTTTTGGAGAAGCAGTTGTATTTTCTGGATTTGAGACTAACTGTCTTGCAGTATGGTTTGGACTTTCAAAGTTGAAAGGAATAACTCTGTAAGAACCACCTTGTACTTGAAGAGGATTAGCTAAACTTTCATCTTTAAATAAATTTTTGTAAAATGAAAAATCAGAAGAACTATGTTTGTGTCCTTTGTGGTTTTCAAAATTACATGAAATAACTAAGTCATTTTTCTGAAGAATAGTTCCCGTAACTGCATCAATTCTCATGTTCCAAAGATGTTTGTAATCTTGAGTGTAAAATGAATAGTCCCAAGCTAATCTTAATGTTTCGCCCATTGGTTGATAAACAAGTTCAGCACTAATCGGATCTTCTGTTAAGTTACCATTAGAAATTTTGAATTCATTGTTGCTAATAGTTTCAATGATTTGATTATTTGAATTTGACTGGTTAGCTGATTCAAATGCTTTGTCAAGGGCATTTAATACAGATAAAGAAGGTGAAGTTGTGTTAACTTTTTGCGCAACATTAGAAATAAAAACTCCAGTAGAGTTGATTATTTCATCATTCTTAATCCAAATGTTTGAAACAGAGTTGAAGATTTCAATTCCTTGATGTCTTTGTTTAATCCAATAAGTATCAATCTTGGTTGATTCTGAATTACCAATACTTTCAATTGTCCAATCACTTATATCTTGTGATGTAAGATTAAATTTAGCTTTGTTTCTTTCTAAATAGCTTTGAATCTTCACTCTATTTTCTTGTGAAAAACCCAAAAGTGTGAACAAAATCATCAATAGTGATGTAATTCTTTTCATAGGATTAAATTTTATTTTTCAGAGTTAACATATGGTATCACCTTTTCAATCATTGGTGTTTGTTTGCAACAAACTTGTGTTAGTGGCGATTTCATATGTAAATATTAATTGTTTTATTAGTGTATATATATTGCTATTTTCCATTGGTGTTTGCATTCGCAAACTCGAGTTTATGGCGATTTCATTTATTTAAAATTTAATTTGTTGGCTTTCGTTTATGGTTTCAACTTTATCTATAAACGTTTGTCTTCACAAACTAATTGTTAATGGCGATTTCATAATTAAAGTTTGTATTTTTTTGTGTAACAAATCTAATTTTATTTTCAAATAAAAGCAATTATTTTTACTGAAAATCAATTTTTTAACTATTGTTGGAGGCTATTATTTGATTGAATAATACTGCATTTCCATCTGTTAGCATCGAAATGAAATGGCAAATATGCAATAATCTTTCATATAATGTTTCTTTTTCAATATGATGTTTTTCTGGCAAAATCTTTAACAATAGCTTATCATAATTGGTAGCTTTTCCTTCAAAATTATTATTGTAAGCCGTTATGAATTTATCTAGCAAGTTGTTCAACATTTGATATCCGGAAAGCTCTTTTTCAATTACTTCACGACTTTGGTAGATATTTTTTACACTCAATTTGATAATATCATCAATTTGTGCTTTGTATTTACTTTTCTCTGTTAATGCATATGGAAATTCACCTTTCAGAATTGCTTCTTCATTTTCTATAAATATACGTACGGCATCGTTAATTAGATTTCCAATAGCTAAAGCTCGTAAATAGCTAATTCTGTCTTCTTTGGTAGTAAGCGTTTGATATTTATTGGTGTCAATAGTGTCTTTAACCAATTTAATTAAATACTCTAAAGCATAATCTTCTGACACTAATCCGAGATTTATTCCGTCTTCAAAATCAATTATGGTATAACAAATATCATCTGCAGCTTCAACCAAATAGGCTAGAGGATGTCTTTCATAACCAATATCATTTCCTGATTTGTTTGGAATTAATCCTAATTCATTGGCTACTTCTTTGAAAAACTCTTTGTCGGTTTGAAAGAAACCATATTTTTTATCAGCAATATTGTAAGTTGGTTTTTTAGGTAAACTTTCTTTCGGATATTTCATGAAAGCTCCAAGAACAGCATAAGTCAATCTGATGCTTCCTTCTATACCAGGTCGTGAACTTGTTAAAACAGAGAATCCGTTGGCATTTCCTTCAAAATCTATTAAATCTTGCCATTCTTTATCGGTAAGTTGTTCTTTATATTTTTGTCCTTTTCCGATTGAAAAATATTCGCCAATAGCTTTTTCACCTGAATGCCCAAAAGGTGGATTTCCAATATCATGTGCTAAGGAAGCTGCAGCAACAATGGCTCCAAAATCATTAGCTTGATAACCATGAAT
Organism: Flavobacteriaceae bacterium; assembly: GCA_947457105.1. GTDB lineage: Bacteria > Bacteroidota > Bacteroidia > Flavobacteriales > Flavobacteriaceae > Flavobacterium. Next base: position 5,454 of record CANGUP010000050.1, on the reverse strand, counting down.
TTCTTGTAAATGCGGATATTTTTCAATGATTTTCTTTCCAACTAAACGCCCTATTGAACGGCCAACTACTGAAACTTCTAAACTGTGTGTCAAGCGTGTATGAACAAAATCGGTTTTTGACAACGGAATGACTTGCGTTTTATCTTGTAAACTTCTAAAAGCTGATGAAAAGATAATTCTATCATAGTCAACTTCAAAGCCCAAACGTGTGTCGTCTTGTTCTATTCGTAGTCGTTTTCCTTTGTCACCTTGACGTTTTAAAGATAAAAGTTGTTCCCAGTTCATCATAATTTTTTATTGAAGATTAACAATTTTTGATTTACTTTTTATCATTAGCTATGAAAAAAACTCTTGATTTCTTTGGATATTGATTGTAACTTTTATCACTTGGATTAGCAATAACCGATTTGATATTAATTTCGTCACCTAATTTAAAATCCTTAACAACCATTTGATAATCTAATAAATATTCGCCACAGAAGTAGTTTCCGTTTTCGTCTTTTTCTATTATTCCTGTGTAAACTCCTTTTTCTTTCATGCTGAACTTGTTTCAGTATCTCTACTATTTTTATTTGATTTCAAAGATAATTAAAAAACAAAACAGCCATCTTTTTGATAGCTGTTTCTATATTCTATTCCCTTTATTCTATTTTCTAATTAAGAACCACACATTTCACAGTCATCTGGTCCAGCATTTTTTGCCATTTCTATCATTGCTCTGTATTCTTCGGCAGTCATTTCAACTGGTTCGTTTAGAACTGCGATGGGTTGTAATGGTTCTGTGATAGAATTTATTTCTACTGCAGGTTGTTCTTGAACTTCAATTGGTTCTGCTTTTTTATCATTATTTAATGTAAACTTGATGGCATCAACCGCAGCTTTTGTTCTTAAGTAATACATTCCAGTTTTTAAACCAGATTTCCATGCGTAGAAATGCATTGAAGTCAGTTTAGCATAGTTGGCATCTTGCATAAACAAGTTCAACGATTGTGATTGGTCAATAAAGTAACCTCTGTGACGGCTCATATCGATGATATCTTTCATTGACATTTCCCAAACGGTTTTGTAAAGTTCCTTCAAATCTTGTGGTACCGATTCGATATTTTGAACCGAACCATTGTGACGCATAATTTCTTGCTTCAAGGTTTCGTTCCACAATCCTCTTTCTACTAAATCGTTTAGTAAATGTTTGTTAACTACGATGAATTCTCCTGAAAGTACTCTTCTTGTATAAATATTTGAAGTGTAAGGTTCAAAAGCTTCGTTGTTTCCAAGAATTTGTGATGTTGAAGCTGTTGGCATTGGCGCTACTAACAATGAGTTTCTAACACCATTTGCTAAAACTTCTTTTCTCAAACCTGCCCAATCCCATCTCCCAGAAAGTTCTTCGTCTTTAATATTCCATAAATTATGTTGAAATTCACCTTTAGAAATTGGTGAACCTTCATAAGAAGAATAGGGTCCTTCTACTTTTGACAATTCCATAGAGGCAGTTACAGCCGCAAAGTATAATGTTTCAAAAATATCTTGATTCAATTGTTTTGCTTCGTCACTTGTAAATGGCATTCTCAACATGATAAAAGCATCTGCCAAACCTTGAACACCAAGGCCAACAGGGCGATGGCGCATGTTAGAGTTTTCAGCTTCTATTACAGGATAGTAATTTCTGTCGATTACTTTATTTAAGTTTCTAGTTACACGCTTCGTTACATTGAAAAGTAATTCGTGATTGAATTTTCCATTTTCAACAAACATTGGTAGTGAAATAGAAGCCAAGTTACAAACTGCAACTTCATCTGCAGAGGTATATTCCATGATTTCAGTACACAAGTTAGACGAACGAATAGTTCCCAAGTTCTTTTGGTTCGATTTTCTATTCGCTGCATCTTTGTACAACATGTATGGTGTTCCAGTTTCAATTTGTGATTCTAGGATTTTTTCCCAAAGTTCACGCGCTTTTACTGTTTTTCTTCCTTTTCCTTGTGCTTCATAAGAAGTGTATAATGCTTCAAATTCGTCACCATAAACATTGTCTAATCCTGGACACTCGTTTGGACACATTAAAGTCCAAGTTGAATCGGCTTCTACTCGTTTCATAAACAAATCAGATGTCCACATGGCGAAGAATAAATCTCTTGCACGCATTTCTTCTTTTCCAGTATTTTTTTTCAAATCCAAGAAATCAAAAATATCTGCATGCCAAGTTTCTAGGTAAATCGCAAAACTTCCTTTACGTTTTCCGCCACCTTGATCTACATAACGTGCTGTATCATTGAAAACTCTCAACATCGGAACAATTCCGTTTGAAGTTCCATTTGTACCACGAATGTAAGAACCAGTTGCACGAACATTGTGAATAGCCAATCCAATTCCACCTGCTGATTGTGAAATTTTTGCGGTTTGTTTCAATGTATCATAGATTCCATCAATGCTATCATCTTTCATAGTTAATAAGAAACAAGAAGACATTTGAGGTTTTGGAGTTCCCGCGTTGAACAATGTTGGCGTTGCGTGTGTAAAGAATTTTTTCGACATTAAATCGTAAGTTTCAATAACTGATTCTAGGTCGTTTAAGTGAATTCCAACAGAAACACGCATCAACATGTGTTGTGGTCTTTCAACAATTTTACCATTGATTTTTAACAAATACGAACGCTCTAAAGTTTTGAAACCAAAGTAATCGTAGTTAAAATCACGGTTATATATAATGTGAGAATTTAAAAATTCTGCATTTTCTTGAATTACATTGTGAACTTCTTCCGAAAGCAATGGCGCTTCTTGATTGGTTCTTGGGTTTACATAATGATACATTTCATTCATCGTTTCTGAGAATGATTTGTTAGTGTTTTTATGTAAATTTGAAATGGCGATTCTTGCTGCTAACTGTGCATAATCAGGATGCGAAATTGTCATTGACGCTGCTGTTTCTGCTGCAAGATTATCTAATTCTGACGTAGTTACTCCATCATACAATCCTTCAATTACACGCATGGCGACTTTTACAGCATCTACTCTGTCATTTAAACCATAACATAGTTTTTTAATTCTATCGGTGATTTTATCAAACATTACCGGCTCTTTGTGGCCGTCTCTTTTTACTACGTACATAAGTTTTAAGTTTTTGTGAAATAGAAAATCCCTTCGCTATTTCGGGTTATTTGTAATATATACTGAACTTATTTCAGTATCTGTTTTTTTGGGAAATATTTTTCTTTGATTTAAATGAATCTGAAACAAGTTCAGATTAAAAATCAGCGTCGAAACTAATTTTACTTGCTTCAGAATCAGAATTCATAACACCAGCTTTTTGGTATTCTGCTACACGTTTTTCAAAGAAATTAGTTTTTCCTTGAAGTGAAATCATGTCCATAAAATCGAATGGATTCGAAGAGTTGTAAACTCTATCGCAGCCTAATTCTACTAATAATCTATCGGTAACAAATTCTAAATATTGTGTCATCAAAGTCGCGTTCATTCCAATCAAACTTGCAGGGAGTGACTCGGTGATGAATTTTCTTTCGATGTTTAAAGCGTCAGTTAAAATTTCTGTGATTCTTGCTTTAGGAACTTTATTTACAATATGATTGGTGTGCAAATGCACAGCAAAATCACAATGCATTCCTTCATCACGAGAAATTAATTCGTTAGAAAAAGTTAAACCGGGCATTAAACCACGTTTTTTCAACCAGAAAATAGAACAAAATGAACCTGAGAAGAAAATTCCTTCTACAGCTGCAAAAGCAATCAATCTTTCTGCAAAAGAATCTGATTCTATCCATTTTAAAGCCCATTCTGCTTTGTCTTTAATAGCAGGAAAAGTTTCTATTGCATGAAAAAGTTCGTGTTTTTCTGCTTCGTCTTTTACATAAGTATCTATTAATAACGAATATGTTTCGCTATGAATGTTTTCCATCATGATTTGAAATCCATAGAAAAACTTTGCCTCAGGATATTGTACTTCGCTTACAAAGTTTTCTGCAAGGTTTTCGTTTACAATTCCATCAGATGCTGCGAAAAATGCAAGAATGTGTTTGATGAAGTACTTTTCATCATCATTCAATTTATTGTTCCAGTCGTTCAAATCGGTGTGTAAGTCAATTTCTTCAGCAGTCCAAATGCAAGCTTCTTGTTTTTTATACCATTCCCAAATATCTTGATGCTTAATTGGGAAAATTACAAAGCGATCTTTATTTTCTTGAAGGATTGGTTCTACGAAAGACATAATTATGGTTTTTATTAAGGTTTTTTTAACTTATTTCAACTGTTACAAAGATTGATAATTTTAAACGAAAAAGAAAGTCAAAGTTATTGACAATCGGCTTTAGTTTTTAACAATGTGTAGGAATACTACTAATTTTTGCTTTTTCATAACTATTTGTTTAACAATAGTTTGCAAACATCAAAAAATGAAAAAATCCCTAAAAATAAGGGATTTATGAATTTTTACGATAAGTTTTCGTAATATTTTTGAAAGGAAATTTTAAGTAAAAAACTAAACAAAAAATGCAACTTTCGATAGGTTGAAAGTTGCATTTTTAAATTTTATAAGAATAGAAAGATTTACTCTTTTTGCTCAGCATCAATATAGGTTTTGTTGCTATTTTTATTGATGTAATATTTCCCGCCTCTTGGTCCGGGGAATACTTTTTTACCTTTATATTTTCCGAATACTTTATCAGCAACTTTTTTCTCTGCAGTTTTAGAAGCTGGATTTTCTTTAATATCTTCTTTTTCTTCAGCTGCAGTTTTTTTAACTTTTGCAGCTGTTTTTTTGCTGTAGCTTTTGCTTTTCCTTCAGTAGCTTTCGCTTTTCCAGTTGCAGAAGCTTTAGTTTCTTCAGCTTTTGACTCTGTATCTTTGAAACGTTAGTCTACAGTTCTGTCTTTTTTAAGTTTTGTAGCTTTTTCTTTTTCATCTTGAGCAAAAGTTGTATTTGAGAAAATAAACACTAAGCATAATTAAATTAGTTTTTTCATAGTGAATTCGAAACTAGGTTATTAAAGTTAAAAATTAACTATTTTATTATCAACAAAAATTATTCAAATATTATTTTTTTGATGTAGAACTATGTTTACATTAAAAAAATGCTCTCAATTGAACATTTCCTGTGTGAATAGCATTGCTAGTATCAGATTTTCGTCCTTGATAATTGATATTAATGTCTAAATATTCCGTTAGATTTTTCTGTAAAAGTAAGCGCCAAGTGCTGTTTTTTCCGGGTTGCAAACCTTCAAGCATTTGAAAAGCAACAGGTGAAAGTGCGTTTCCAATGAACTCATTATTATAAAGTGAGAATTCTCCATTGGCTGTAAATTTATTGTCGCTCGAATAATTAAACGAAATTCCGAAGCGTTGCTGTTTTAAAGACTCGAGTAAGTTTATGATGTTTTCTTTGTTTTTGTATTCATAAAAAAGCGTCAAACTTTTATTGTTCGAAAATAAATAGGAGATTTT